>RGHP01000159.1 GCA_010024125.1 Gammaproteobacteria bacterium
AATGGCTTCGGCAAGTCAAGCTCACGCGCCAACTTTGGATGCAATCGACCAACAACACCAAGAACTTCGCCATTTAAACTGACACTCGCTGTCTGACCTGGTGCCAGTGCGGGATGCTCTGACGGCGCCCAAATGAATTCGTCACCACCATTGATCATAGCAAGGCCATCAACAACGCCTTTCAGATCAAAAAAATCGACCGCTCGGTCACCGCTGAAGTGTATTGGATCGCTCTGTCCATAGATTGCAATACCAACGCGCTCAGATTGATCGAGTTGATCGCCTTTAGAGACAAAACACTGTCCTGTTTCGAACAGTCGGACCCGTGATGCTTGGCGGTTGACGTTATGGCGTACGGCCTCAACCAAACCAGGAATCAATGAACGACGCATTTCCGCGAGATTCGATGCGATTGGGTTGGCAAGCCGAACACCCTCAACACCGTCACCAAGAATCGCCTGCGTTTCAGGATCAACAAACGAGTATGTAATCGCTTCTTGAATATCTTGATCCACCAAATAGTGTTTCAAACGCATAAGCGGCGTGTCGGCCTCAGGCACAGATGCCATTGTTAACGCCTGCGCTGGGAGCGATGTCGGAAGATTGTTGTATCCGTAGATGCGTGCGATTTCCTCAATCAAATCTTGTTCAATTGAGACATCAAATCGCCAGCTTGGGGCGATACAGCGGAACCCACCATCGACAACTTCAACGCCAAAGCCGAGTGCTTCCAGCATGTGTTGAATCGTTTCTGACGGAAGATCAATTTTCAGTTGTTGCTGAATCCGCGCATTTGATAACTCGACAACCTGCATCTTCGGAAGTGCCTGCTCATTGTCAGTGATCATCACTGGACCAGGCGTACCGCCACAGATTTCAATCATCAGGGCAGTCGCACGTTGACACGCATGTTCTGCCAACTGCCAGTCAACACCGCGCTCAAAGCGTGCAGATGCATCTGTATGCAGTCCATATCGGCGAGCCTTACCAGCAATCGTAATTGGATTGAAATACGCGCTCTCGAGGAAGACCGAGGTTGTCTTCTCAGAAATCCCTGAATGCTCACCACCCATAATTCCGGCAAGCGCCAGTGGTTTTTCTTGATCAGCAATCACTAAAACGTCGCTGGTTAACGTCAGGGTTTTTCCGTCTAACAGAACCAGTTGCTCGCCATCGTTGGCCATCCGCACATCGACAGCACCTGCTAACTGATCACGATCGAACGCATGCATTGGTTGGCCAAGTTCAAGCATGACGTAGTTTGTGATATCCACAATCGCATCAATCGAACGAATACCGCTTCGACGTAAACGCTCAACCATCCAAACGGGGGTCGGACGACTCACATCGACATTCTCGATGACGCGACCGACATAACACGGACATCCCTCTGGTGCCGACAAATACACATCATGTGTTTCGTCAGACTCTGGATCCACAGGCTCGCATGGGACAAATTCAACTGGTGTTTGACTTAAAACACCAAGCTCACGAGCCAGGCCTGTGATCGACAAACAATCGCCGCGGTTCGGTGTGAGATCAACTTCAACCACCTCATCAGGAAGTGACAGTAACTCAGCAAAGTCAGCGCCCGTCACAAAAAATTCTGGCAGCTCCATCAAGCCATCGCGTTCGTCTGACAGCCCTAATTCATCAGCACCACAGAGCATGCCATGTGACTCAACACCACGCAGCTTGGCTTGTTTAATTTTGAAATCATCACCAATCACAGCGCCAACGCGTGCAAAAGGAACTTTCAAACCTGCACGGACATTCGGTGCACCGCAAACGACCTGATAGGTGGACTCACCATCGGTGACTTCACACACATTCAGCTTATCCGCATCCGGATGCTGAGACACAGCGAGGACTTCGCCGACGACGACATTTGTAAACGGCTTCGCAGCAGGTTCAACGCCATCAACTTCAAGTCCAGCCATCGTAAGGCGGCTGACAATTTCATCGACCGATAAATCAGTCGGGCATAGGCTCTTAAGCCAAGAGATACTTGCTTTCATGTCTATCCGTGAAACTGGTTGAGGAACTGCAGATCGTTTTCATAGAACAGGCGAAGGTCACCAATTCCGTATCGAAGCATCGCTAAACGCTCAATACCCATACCAAATGCAAACCCCGTGTATACAGAGGTATCGACACCTGTTTGTTCGAATACTTTCGGATGCACCATGCCGCACCCCATGACTTCAAGCCACCCAGTGTGCGAACACACACGACATCCTGAGCCTTCACACATCACGCATTGGACATCGACTTCAGCGGATGGTTCTGTGAATGGGAAATAGCTCGGTCTGAAACGAACATCGAGATCCGCTTCAAAAAAGCGATTCAAGAAGGTAATGATCGTGCCTTTCAAATCAGCAAAGCTGATATCGCGATCGACCACCAAGCCTTCGATCTGATGAAACATCGGAGTGTGTGTTAAATCACTATCGCAACGATAGACACGCCCTGGTGCCACGATGCGGATCGGAGGTTCTTCACTCACCATCGTCCGAATCTGCACGGGCGAAGTATGCGTTCTTAACACCCGACCATCATCAAAATAGAAGGTGTCGTGCATTGCTCGCGCAGGGTGATGCGATGGGATATTGAGGGCTTCAAAGTTATGCCAATCATCTTCAATTTCAGGACCGGTCGCGACCGTATAACCAAGACTCGCAAACAGTCTATTCAATCGATCAAGTGTGCGAGTAACCGGATGCAACCCACCGATTTTGTGCGGACGACCGGGCATCGTCACATCCACCGCATCACGCATCAAACTCTGGGTTTCAGCCTCGGCTTCGAGTGTCGTCTTCTTGGCCTCGAGTGCCTCTGTCACACGGTCACGGACCGCGTTAATTTTCGCCCCAGCTTCTGGTCGCTCTTCAGCAGACAGTTGACCAAGCGTCTTCATTTGCGCACTGATCAGTCCCTTCTTACCGAGGAATTTCACGCGAACATCATCAAGCTGCGTTAGCGAATCCGCAGATTCGATTAACGCCAAGGCCTCGTCTTGAATACTCTGTAAATTGTCCATTTGGAGTCCAACAGCATAAAAAAGGCCGCGAGGAGGATGTCCAGGCGGCCTTCCCTTCAGTCACCCTGAAGGTTTGAAATTAAGCGTTCGCCTGTTCGAGCGCTTGCTTTGCTTGCTCTGCGAGTGCAGCAAATGCAACCTTCTCGTTCATCGCAAGATCTGCGAGTACACGACGATCCATTTCAATATTGGCCTTCTTCAGACCATCGATGAAACGGCTGTAGCTCAAACCGCATTCACGCGCACCGGCGTTAATACGAGCAATCCAGAGCGCACGGAACTGACGCTTTCTCTGACGACGGTCACGGTATGCATACTGACCTGCTTTGATTACAGCTTGTTTAGCAACACGAAACACACGTGAACGGGCACCGTAGTAACCTTTCGCCTGCTTCAGAACTTTCTTGTGACTAGCACGTGCGGTTACACCGCGTTTAACTCTTGGCATGGGTCTCTCCTATTACCGTACACCTGGAAGCATGCGATGAATCAACTTGATATCAGAAGCTGCGACCATCAACGTACCGCGCAAATGACGCTTACGCTTAGTACTCTTCTTCGTCAGAATGTGGCTACGGAAAGACTGCTTGTGCTTGAAGCCCTTTGCAGTCGGCTTAAAACGCTTTAGAGCGCCTGAGTTACTTTTGAGTTTTGGCATATTTCCTTTTCACTCCGCATTAGAGCGTATTGCTCTCACTTCTTTTTCGGCGCGAAGACCATGGTCTTCG
>RGHP01000160.1 GCA_010024125.1 Gammaproteobacteria bacterium
TAAAAATTCTGCTGTCAGCAATAGGTAACGCGTTCGTGATTCGCCGAGTAAGTGAACTAGCCGGTTAAGGTTCGCTATCGATAAGCAATTACCCAAAGTGCGCGCAATTGGCATACCGAACTTCGTGTCGTGAGTTCCCAATCGAATATCGGCGGCGGCGGCAATTGCGGCTCCACCACCCGCAACAACCCCATGCAAAGATGCGATTACTGGAACGGAGGCTGTTTGAACAGCATCAATGACACGGCCGATCATTGCTTCATAATCGATCGCGTCTTGAGCCGAATGAAAGTCTTTGAAGTTAGAAATATCTGTACCCGAGGCGAATGCTTTCTCGCCCTCAGCAGTCAATACGATGACGTTCGCATCACCTGGATTTCGACACAAACTCTCCAACGCTTGGTACATCTCAAAGGTCAGAGAGTTCCGTGACTCAGGTCTTGTTAAACGGTATTCGGCAATACCGCCGTCATGGGTAATCGTGTAATCGCTCACGCTACGACCTGTATATTACGTCCACCAAATACATCGGTACATCCGGAACGTAAGTGCAGAGCATCAACACCGCGAACAAGACGGCGATAAAATAAATATTAACCTTCGACACTTCCCAGATATTTGCCCTCGCAACAGCGCATGCTGTGATCAAGACACTTGCGACCGGCGGAGTTTGCTGACCAAGAGCAAGATTCAGGGTCACAACTAATCCAAAATGGATCGGATCAATGCCTGCCGCCTGAATCAAAGGAATCACAATCGGGACAACCAGAATAATCGCGGCAGCTGAGTGAAGGAAAAACCCGATCACCAAAAAGAAGACGTTCAGGATCGCTAAAATCACCCACTGATTTGTCGTGATATCAAGTATCCAGCGGGCAAAGTCCTGAGGAATTTGAGCACGTGTCAGGAAACCACCCATTACAACGGACGCGGCCACCAAAAGCATCACAACCGCCGTCTGGACGCCTCCGTCGATCATCGCCCTCTTAAGGTGTCCATAATCCATTTTGGAATACCATGCGCTTACAGCCAACGCAGCCAAAACAGCGAGGCCCGCCGCTTCAGTGGCCGTTACAAAACCGCCGAAAATACCCCCTAGAATAATTACCGGCAAAGTGAATGCAGGTAACGCCTCGACAAGTGTGTTCCACAAACGGCCGGCATTAAACGCTTCTTCTCTCGGGAGGTTATATTTTCGCGCAAAGTAATACGCCATACCCATCAACCCAAACGCACCAAGAAGGCCAGGGATAATTCCCGCTACAAACAGTTGCTCAACCGAGGTGCCGGCGGATGTGGCGTACAAAATCATCGGGATAGACGGGGGAATAATGATCGCAAGCGACGCTGATGACGAAGTAACAGCAGCGGCAAGTGGGCCTGAGTAGCCCCGTTTTTTCATTTGTGGAATCAGTACCGAACCCAGCGCCGCGACATCCGCAACGGCTGACCCTGATATTTCTGCGAAGAATAAGCTGACACCGATGTTGACCATTGCAAGACCGCCGCGAACAAATCCGATGATCGCGTTCACAAAGTTGATGAGTTTGTCAGTAATGCCACCGGCGTTCATTATCGCACCAGCTAAAACGAACATCGGAATGGCGATCAGCGAAAATTTTGTCGACCCGTCGTACATGTCTAGCGCCATCGGTACGTTCAAGCAAATAAGGGCGACCAAAATTAAAAACATGATAAAAACAATCATGACTTAGCCTCCGCTTTAGCCAACTCAGTCTCAACCTCTTCCTCTATCTCAGCATGCTCGAGAGATATGCCGGCACAGCATTGTTTAAAATAGTTTGGAAAACTCAGAAGCTCACAAAGAACGAACAGAACGGCTCCTATAGGAATCACTGACTGCGTTATCTGAATGGGAACCCAATCGAGGGATACTAAATACGTCCCCTCCAAGACCACCAACACCTGATAGCCTGTGACTGCCAACACCACGAAGAACCCAATCACCACTATTTCAGCAAAATATACGGCGAACATCCTGTAGGGCATGGGGATAGATAAAAGCACCGTATCAAACCCAATATGGCGCCGATGAAGTGCCGCATAGGCTCCCCCGTAGTAGGTCAACCAAGAAAGCTGGATTGCAGCAATTTCGTCGTACCAAGAGACTGAGTTGCCGGTAATCCTGGCTACAACGGCAATAATTACGACGGCAGTCAATGCCACCATCTGAATCAGAATAAACCAGACCAACAACTGATCTAACAGCTTCCTAAAATGCGCCATTTCATCTACCGAAATTTATGAAAGAAACGCCCTAACTGGGATGTTAGGGCGCGTTATTACTTAATTAGCAAGATCCAAAACTGTCTTGATCAAATCTGCTCCACCTTTTACTCCGGAAGCAAACTCCTCATATACCGGCTTAGATGCATTGACGAACGCAGCTTTATCCGCAGTATTTACTTGCACCCCCGCAGCCTTAATCACGTCCAAAAGCTCCGTCTCCATCGCCTCAGCTTTACGGTAAACCATAGCTTGAGTTGATGTTGCGCAGTCGTTAAGTACTTTCTTGACGTCAGCAGGTTGTGCATCAAAGTGTTTCTTAGACGCTAGCACATAAGCTGGCGTATAAACATGACCCGTTACAGACAAGTATTTCTGTACTTCTTGAAACTTCGCTGAAGTAATCTGTGTATAGGGATTCTCCTGACCGTCCATTACGCCGGTCTTGAGTGCGGTGAAAACCTCAGAGAAGGCCATCGGGGTGGGGTTGGCGCCATAGAGTTGGAACATCTTCACACGCCACTTACCCTTAGGAGTTCTAAGCTTGATCCCTTTCAGATCAGCAGGAACATTAATCGGGCGAACGTTATTGGTGATATTCCGGAAGCCGTTCTCGAAGAATCCAACTATGTGATATCCCTTAGCGTTTGCAGCGCTCTGGAAGGTTGCTCCAAGCTTCTCCTGAACCCGCTTCATATGGTCACGATCTTTAATGATGTAGGGCATTTCAAAAATACCAAACTCTTCAGATACCGAGGACATCACCGACGAAGGAAGAGCAAAGTCTACCTGGCCTAGCTTGAGTTTTTGGAGCAATTCCTGGTCTTTGCCGAGCTGAGAGGAACCGAAGGTTTGAACCTCTACCTTTCCATTCGACTCATCATTGACGCACTGCGCGTAAGCATTGACGCTGGCTTCGAACAACGACCCTGGGTTACCCACATGCCCGAACTTGAGTGTAACGTCTGCAGCCAACGTTGGTGCCGCCACAACAGCTGATAACATAGCAGCAGAAGCCGCCAAACCTATTTTTTTCATATTTTTCTCCAGTTTATTTTTTATGTTAGGAGTTAGTTTTACCGCGAAAGAGACCGCATAGCGGCCTCTACTCCTCCCGACTGGTGCGGCACGCCAGCCAAGCCCAAGCCCATTTCGACGCCACAAATGACGCCCATGAGCGTGAGTTCATTGATATCACCTAAATGACCAATACGGAAGGCCTTGCCCTTAAGCTTACCCAAGCCCGTACCCAGCGACATATCGAATTTCTCTAGAATTACTTGTCTGACGAAGTCAGCATCATGCCCCTCTGGGATCAATATACCGGTCAGTGCGTTTGAATGCTCCTTCGGGTTCTGACAAACCGTTTCTAGTTCCCACGCGGAGACCGCTTCGCGACAAGCATCTGCCAAGCGCTCGTGTCGAGCAAAAACGTTATCGAGTCCTTCCTCTTCGAGCATTGCGATCGCCTCTTTCAGGCCATAAAGCAACGTCGTTGCAGGGGTGTAGGGG
>RGHP01000017.1 GCA_010024125.1 Gammaproteobacteria bacterium
ACACCGGGTGCGAGAGCTCGAGCGTTGACTCAATCACCGTGGGTTTTGCGGTCTTCGCCTTCATAAACCACATGACTACCGCTTCAATCTCGCAAGGAACTGGTCAAACACCCGGGCGAATTGCTGCGTATCTTTTGCAGAAAACGGGGCAGGGCCACCTTGAATTAGACCAGCCTCACGGAGCTCCTCACGTTCATTTCTCCGCCTAAGATACGACTTGACCGACTCCTTGTCGTACCATGTTCCTCGTGGGTTGATGGCAAAGCCACCGAGTTCAACCACCTCAGACGCCAGAGGAACATCCTGAGTTACCACGAGATCCCCCGGCCGCATGCGTTCTAGAATCACGTTATCTGCCACATCAAACCCTTTTGAGACTTGAACGACCGACACGTGCGGATGTGGCGGGTTTTGCATAAAACCATTCGCGATCAAAAACACAGGGATGCTGAGGCGATCTGATGCACGGAACACCAATGCCTTGATAGGCTTTGGGCAAGCGTCTGCATCAACCCAGATGGTAAAATTTTCGCTCGTTTTCAAGATGTTCCTCAGACCAAACGGACGACCAGATGGTCTCTGATTTTTAGATTCTTGTCATCGGCTGGGCAATACAGTCTCAGCAGCTTCAATCCCCTCGATTAGTCGAGACACTGCTCTATCATCGACATCAAGATGAGTAATCATTCGGATACGATTGGTTCCGACTGCCATGACCTTGACGTTCTTTGATGCAAGAAAGTCTCGCAGCTCAACCGCTGACAGTTCGGCGGCAGATGATAGCTCCGCCAAGACGATATTTGTATCCACGGGGAAGATGCGGTCGAATAACGAACATCCTCGGAGTGCTGTCTCAATACGCTTTGCACGAGTGTGATCCTCAGCGAGACGCTCGACATGATGATCCAACGCATACAGACACATCGCCGTTAACACACCTGTCTGACGCATTGCTCCCCCAAACATCCGCTTGAAGTGCCAGGCTTCTCGAATAAAATCTCTGGATCCGGCAAGAACTGCTCCAACAGGGCATCCAAGCCCCTTGGTAAATGCAAGCCACGCGCTGTCATGGCCCGAGGCATACTCTGCAACTGATGTCCCCGATGCAACAGAGGCGTTAAGAACCCGCGCCCCGTCCATATGCACGGATAGACCACGCTCTCGCGCTGTATTAGCGACCGACTGCAACTGCTCCAGAGGCCAAATCGCGCCACCACCGAGATTCGATGTCTGTTCAGTGACCACCAAACGGGACGATGGCGCGAATGATGAAGGTGGGCGACACTGTCGAACAACATCGTCTGCTGAGAACAGACCACGGTCTGCATCGATCACCGAAACCATCGCCCCCGATAGCTTGGCAAGCCCTCCGCACTCAGCAAAGACAATATGACTCTCCCGCGAGCAGATAATTTCATCTCCAGGTTTCGTATGCACAGCAATCGCGATCTGGTTACACATACTCCCAGACGGTAAAAATAGTGCATCCTCCATCCCAAATAGGTCTGCCACGCGCTCACGCAACCTGTTGGTCGTTGGGCAACCATTATGACGTTCATCTCCGGTCTCCATCGTTAACACGGAATTCAACATCGCTTGGGATGGGAGGGTCTGGGTGTCTGAATAAAAATCCGCCGAGGCCAGTCTCTGTGAAGACAAACTATATCCCCATCGCTTTAACAACCGCCTGAGCACAAGCAAGATCTTGCAAACCAACACCTGTTCCGTCGAATACCGTGACTTGATCGTCATGCGTACGACCCTTGGCAGTTCCAGCAATAACAGCACCGATCGGCGTAATGTCAACGTCGGTGGTCAGATGTTGAAACTCGCCAATTGTCTTGGATTGCACGATCTCATCAGTGAAGCGTAGGGCCCGCTGAGTCAATCTCGGATCAAGCTCTTGTTTACCTTTGGTATCCGTTCCCATGGCAGCAACATGGGTTCCTGGACCCACCCACTCATCGGGAAAGAGCTGTTCAAAGCAGGAGGTAATCGTGATGATCACCTGAGCAGATCTCACCACGACCTCAAGGTCAGCTTCCCTCAGACTAACACCGTAGAATTCGGCGACTTTGCGATGCTTGGTCAGATCTCGATGAGATCGGTTCCATATGACAATTTCATCGAATGATCGCACGCGAAGTGCGGCCTCGAGCTGAAATACTGACTGATGTCCTGTTCCCACCAAACCCAACGTGCTTGGCTCTTTGATCGCCAAGCGATCGATCGAAACCGCTGATGCCGCGGCAGTCCGAAGTGCAGTGATGGTATTTCCAGCAAGCAATGCCTTACATTGACCGGTGTCTGGATCAAACAAGAAGATTGTCGATTGGTGATTCGCTAAATCTCTTGACGCATTATTAGGCCAGTAGCCACCTGCCTTTAGACCCAAGGCACCAGACGCAGGATCGAATCCCGACTTAAACCCATACAAAGCATTTTGGTAGCCGAGTGCCTCACGAACCACTGGGAAGTTCCATGCCCCAGACTCCATGCTCGCAAATACGTCCTGCACCGCGAAAAAAGCCAATTCAGGATCAAGAAAATCTGCTACCTGCTGCTCTGTGATGATCTGCATCGATACCATCCCCTAACTGTGAATAAAGTCACCCAAACGCTAGTACGCTTTACCACGTGCAGATACCGGCCAGACTACTTCAACCGTGCCATTGCGAACGCCGACATACCAATCATGGACATTACATGTGGGGTCACAGTGTCCTGGGATGAGCCGGAGCTTGTCATTGACGCTCAATACTCCCGCTTTGTCTTCGATCACGCCGTGCTCGTCTGAACATTTCACATATTTCACGTCGTCTCGCCCGAAAATGACTGGCAGTCCGCTGTCAACTGACTGCGCTTTGAGACCAGCATCACAAATTGCTTTATCAGCTTTAGCATGACTCATAATGGACGTTAAAATGAACAACGCGTTTTCCCATTCGCCACGGTCAATACGCTCTCCATTCTCATCTAAAATCCGACCATAATCCGCGTCCATAAACGCGTAGGAACCGCATTGAAGCTCGTTGTAAACCCCCGAGGCCCCTTCGAAATAGTAAGATCCGGTTCCACCACCGCCCACGATGTCGCACTCAAGCCCATTCTCTGCGAGCGCACTGACCGCTTCCTTGACCATCGCGATTGCGATCTGAACCTTCTCTTTACGCTCAGCGTATAGATCGAGATGTTGCATCGCGCCTTGGTAAGCTTGTATTCCTGCGAACTTCAATCCATCAGCCTCGTCAATTGCGACTGCAATATCGACCACTTCTTGGGTTGTCGTTACACCGCAGCGGCCAGCACCGCAATCGATCTCGACCAAACACTCGATTTTAGTACCAGCCTCGGTCGCAGCAGCCGACAGTTCGGCGACGTTAGCTGGGTCGTCAACGCAGACAATCGTCCGGGCACCTAGCGTCGGTATGCGAGCTAATCTCGCTAATTTCGCGGGATCACGGACTTGGTTCGAGACGAGCACGTCCTTGATTCCACCACGAGCAAATACCTCCGCTTCACTCACCTTTTGGCAGCACACACCACAGGCACCACCCAGCTTCTCCTGAAGCAGTGCAACATCAACCGATTTATGCATTTTGCCGTGGACTCTGTGACGCATACCATGTGCCTTCGCAAAGTCACCCATCTTTTTGATATTCCGCTCTAACGCATCAAGATCGACTACCAAACACGGAGTTTGAACCTCATTTTCACGCATTCCTACACGAGCAGGAATGTCGTAACCCACCTCTAAATTGTTCCAATTCAACGCACTGTTCATCTTCTTCTCACTTCATCCAAGGTAATCGATCCAAATCGACATTACCGCCCGTTACAATCACACCGATCCGTCGACCCCGAAATACATCCTGATTCTTTAAAATGACAGCCAAAGGCACTGCGCAACTCGGCTCCATCACAATTTTCAACCGTTGCCAGGTCAACTTCATGGCCTCTACGATCTCATCTTCTGATGCTGTCATCACATCAGCCACGAAGTGGGATACGAAATGCCAAGTATTCTCCTTCAACGGAACCTTCAAGCCATCAGCAACTGTCACTGGTGCATCGTCTGCAATGATGTGACCTGATCGAAATGAGCGTGCAGCATCATCAGCCTGTAGGGGTTCAGCTGCAAAGATTTCGATGTTGGGCGCAATGTTACTCGCTGTAAGACAGGTCCCAGAAATCATTCCACCACCACCGATGGGGGCAACAATCGAGTCCAATCCATCAACGGCTTCCAACATCTCTGCAGAACAGGTCGCCTGACCAGCAATCACTCGCGGGTCGTTATATGGGTGCACAAACTCAGCACCTGTTGTTGCCTGCACCTCTGCAAAGACCGCTTCTCGACTCGTCGTGGATGGTTCACACTCAGTAATGAGACCCCCGTAACCGATCACAGCATCTTTCTTTGCCTGCGGCGCTGTCCTAGGCATCACAACATGACAGGGTATGCCTCGGCGACCTGCCGCATATGACAGGCTCAACGCGTGGTTACCCGACGAGTGTGTCGCAACACCTTGTTTGGCATCTTCATCGGACAAACCAAAAACTGCATTACAAGCACCGCGAACTTTGAATGCTCCAGCCTTTTGAAAATTTTCACATTTAAAAAAGAGCTCAGCTCCAATCCGATCATTCAAATAACTCGAGGTCAAAATTGGCGTGTTGTGAACATAGGGTGCGATCCGCTCTCTTGCCTGTAACACATGCTCAAAGGTTAAATCAGACGCTCCAACGACCGATTCCATCCCAACACATTTCACAGCATCAAGTGTTTTGTCTAACTGAGCATTCATTAGGCGACATTCTCCACTGATGATTTCGTTATTTCTGTCGATGATTCGGAGTGCGTGTTAAACGCGGTGCGATACCACTCTTGTGTCGCTGCGACACCCGCACCACACACAATCGGATAGCCAAGATCTTTCATCGCCATTTCAATAACCGCGAGACCACTTAACGCCTGAGCCTCACTCAAAGCTCCAAGGTGTCCTATTCTAAAGGCTTTACCGGCAAGTTTTCCCAGGCCGACCCCGAACGACATTCCGTAACGGCTGTAGGCATGGCTGACTAACTCATCACCATTAAACTCATCAGGGACCAGAATCGTAGTCACTGTGTCAGATGCGAACTGCAAATCCTGGCAGCAAAGCTCTAGGTTCCATGCTGCGACTGCTTGTCGAACCCCTTCAGCCATCTTGAAGTGGCGACTGAAGACTTGGTCCATCCCTTCTGTCATCAATAAATCTAACGAGTGATCCAGCCCTGCGAGAAGTTGCATGGGTGGAGTGTAAGGAAATCCACCAGCGTCGGTCATTTGTCCCATTTGGTTACAATCAAAGAAGTACCGAGGTAACCCCGCCGTTTTGCTCGCTTCCAGAGCCTTTTCGCTGAGAGCGACAATTGCCAGGCCAGCTGGGAGCATCAATCCTTTCTGAGAACCGGTCACTGCCGCATCAATGCCCCATTGATCCATTTGAAAATCCATCGACGCGATCGAGCTTACGCCATCAACGAAAAACAGCGCGTTACTCCCTGCTGCATCGATTGCATCTCGAATTCCAGCCAGATCACTTCTTACACCAGTTGCTGTTTCATTGTGGGTCGCGAGTACAGCTTTAATCTGTTGACCCGTATCGGCCCGAAGGACTTCTTCAATGCGGGCCACATCGGCCGGACCACGCCAATCACAGTCAATGATGTCCACAATGAGTCCAAAACTTTGACACAACCGAATCCACTTATCTGAAAAAACACCGTGCCGGCAAGCTAGTACCCGGTCGCCTCGAGACAAGGTATTCGCAACGGTCGACTCCCAGCCACCGGTGCCAGTGCCAGGAAATATGAATATTTTCGCGTCGCGGGTTCCAAAGACTCGTTTTAACCCATCGAATAGACGTGGCATAAATGCAGCGAATGCAGGCGACCGATGATCAATGGTCGGCATATCGATCGCACGACGTACCGATTCGGGCAGATTAGTCGGCCCCGGGATGAATACAGGGTTGGACAAACTCATTCGTCATTCCTCTTATTTGAATATGACGAACTGTACTGTTGATGAAGCCTGCCGTATATTTATCCAAAATAAATTTAGAAAAAAATTGGAATATTAAAAAATCATATAATACAGATACTTAAATTTTCCATTTTCCTAAATTATAAAAAAACGAAATAATTTGTTGGTCATATGTGACAGGTGATACGGCCTCAAATTCGGCAGAAGGATCAAATGATGTCAACAGATGGTTCTAAAAAACCCCGTGGCAGACCGCGCGGAAATTCAACCGAGAATAGTCTTTCCAAAGCACTCGACAAAGGATTGAGTGCGCTTCGAAAGATCGCTGAATCTGACGGAATCTCGCTGAATGATCTGTCGCTCGACCTCGACATGCCAATGCCTACTCTGCATCGGCTACTACTCACTCTCGAGTCCCATGGATTTGTGAGACAATCGAAGTCAGACGCGACTTGGTCCATCGGAATCGAAGCCTTTCGAGTTGGTAGTGCATTTCCGCGAGCTGCCAAGCTCCTGAGTATCGCCAGACCCATTCTCAAAGACTTATCGATTCGTACAGGTGAAACAGCGAACCTCGGTGTCATGGATCTCGGCGAAGTCATTTTTATCGCACAGCATGAAACGCACCATGCGATCCGAGCATTCTTCAGACCAGGATCTCGAGGCTCATGGCACGCCTCCGGCATCGGCAAAGTCATCGCCGCCTACATCGCAGTCACCGACCAAAAAATCTTGTTTGAAAAAGTGCCTTTTGAGCAATTCACTGAACATACACTCATTCAGGAAAGAGAATTGCTCGATGAATTCAATAGGATCCGAGCGGTCGGATACGCGGTTGATAAAGAGGAGCGTTTCATTGGCATGCGTTGTATTGGGGCACCGGTGTTTAATTCATCAAATGAGATAGTTGCAGGAATTTCGATTTCTGGGCCCGTAGCTCGGATGGATGACAGTTCGATCACCGAACTGGGTAAAAAGACGACCGAAGCCGGCCATGAAATCTCGAGACTATTGGGCGCAACAGTAGTCAATTAAGCTAGATCTGCACCATTGTCGCCGCTAATACGACGTATCGTGCTGTCTTGGCGAATGTAACAACCAGTAGAAAACGCCAGAGAGGCTCTCGCATAATACCAGCACAGAAGGTCAAGGGGTCGCCAATGAAGGGAACCCAGCTTGCAAATAGCGAGATCCAACCCCAGCGCTGATACCAATGCGCTGCTCGTCGAACAGAACCTGACTCTTCGTTGTACATACGCGCGCAACGAGCACTGAAAAAGCGCCCCAATATCCAGTTGATCAATGCACCGAGCACGTTTCCGACAGAGGCAACAGCAACGAGAAGGACCACAGCATCCGGTATTAGTACAATGGACCCAACGAGAACCGCTTCAGATTGCGCAGGGATTAGGGTCGCTGCCAATAACGACGACGCAAATAATGAGAGATAAACTTCCAATTAACTGAACCCAAAAATCATTGGGCTAGTCTAATTCCATCCGTCAGTGAGTGCGCGGTTTCATTCGAGAGAATCAAAAACCAGTAAGTTCTGAACGATACTGGTATTTATCAATGATGACATCCAACAATCCGATCACTGAAATCATCCCAACAAAACCGATAGTTCCAACAATAACGTCCATTCAACCCTACTCCAAAAAATTGACACTGCTAATCGTCAAGCAATCGGCAGGCCAACTTTTATAGATTGAAAATGACTCAATCCGGTATTACTTATCGAGTATCGACGGTAACGAGAATAATCATGACACAACGCGCTCTACTTATTCTGACTTCGCACACAACGCTCGGTAACACAGGTCGTGGTACAGGTTTTTACTACGACGAGATGGCCGCTCCGTATTGGACGATTCGTGATCTTGGATGGGATATCACGCTCGCCTCAGTGGCTGGTGGACCCGGGCTCGCCGATCCGAAGACGCTCGTGGAACCTGATAAACGACCACCAAACGTTGCGCGATTTATGGACGACCAAGAGGCAATGGCAGCACTTGAAGCCACCCTGAAAGCATCCGATATCAACGGATCTGATTATGACTGTGTATTTTTACCAGGTGGTCACGGAGCGATGTGGGACTTTGACACGCAAACAATTGGCCAGATCGTGACCGATGCATGGGCAGCGGGCGCGATTGTTGGGGCGGTGTGCCATGGCCCATCGGGACTTCTACAGGCAAAAGAAACGAACGGAGATCCTCTTGTTCACAATAAACACGTCAATAGCTTTACTAATCGCGAGACAGAACAGATCGAGCTCATCGGTGTCGAGCCATTTTTACTGGAAACACGGCTCCGAGAAGCTGGTGCACTGTTTGAATGTAGTGAGAACTTCACCTCCCATGCGGTTCGAGATGGCCGTCTGATTACAGGGCAAAATCCGCAATCGACTGAGGCAGTTTGCAAGCTACTGAAGGAATCCCTCGAGGGCTTATGATTCTGACCACATTACATGCGTTGATCTGGGCATGGATCGGCGCAATCACAATGTTTACGGTGACGGTCTCACCGACGGTTTTTGCAACCCTCGACGGGCCCCAAGCAAGCGCTTTTCTACGCGCTTATTTTCCGAGACTGTTTAAATACGAAGTGGCAGTTGGGCTCGCGATCATTGCGCTGAGTATCGCGCTGTCAACAGATGGTGAGACGTATCAGTATGGAATCAGTGTTGGTCTCGTGGTCACACTGCTCGCCTATCTGAATCTCCGAGTGATTATGCCTCGTGTCAATATCGTCTCAGATCAATTCGTTGCAGAGCCTAGCCCTGCTACGAGAAAACAGTTTGCGTTACTGCATGGTCTGTCGGTTGGATTTTTTATGATCAACGCGATTTCAATGATCGCTTTATTCGTCTTCGGGTCTTAACGGATTCGATTCACGGTGTATTAACTACTGCGTCCCACCGAGAAAAGAAGCGCCGACGGTTACTTTCGTCGAGGTGTACGATCAATGCAGGAGTGATCCGAATGGGTTTGATTGGCCCTCCGCCGCGATTTGATTGAACAACGTCTAGCCGAACACTCGGAACTAAACGCTTTTGTCCGTCCTCACTCACAAAATAATTCACCAACGCATTCGCAAGATCAGCATCATTCGCTTGTTTCGGGACAAATGCAGTACGAGGTATCGCTAACTGATAATCATCAAACCTTAAGATTTCTAATTCGGGCGCATTTGCAAGCCTTGGTAAAACATACGACTCCAATACGTTATAGGCCAAAGTTGATTGACCAGAAACCACCTGATCAATCATATCTCCCGAACAACAATTCAGTCTGAAATCATGCTGTTCAAGGACCTCCAATAACTGCCAGAAATGTTCATCTTGGATGAGGTCTTGGCGACTCAATAAATAACCAACACCAGAGATCGCCGGATCATACATCGTGATTTGTAGATTCTTTACTTCATTACCATCGAGCTTATGCGCGAGTTCCCGTCGCGAATTCACCGTACCTAAATTAGGAAACCGAGCTCGATTAAAAATAGTCACAACTGGCTCAACTGCTAACTGAATTAACTCATTTCGCCAAGTTAACCGTTGATCGAATCGTGCATCCAACTGTTGCGCATATCCATCATTAACAAGCCTCACCTGTAGATCCACAGCTGAAGACATCACAAGATCAATGTCTGATGACAAACCAGCTCGAACTGCCGCATCAATCTCTCGACTAGACATCTGTAGGTAGTGAATTCGGACTTCTCGATGACTACCAACGAAGCCTGCAAATACTGGCTGCACTCGAGAAAAATCGGACGTACCAATTACGGTCAGCTCATCACTACCTTGGCCTACAAGGAATTCACCCTCAATTTCGAGCGCATAGGATTCCAAACTCAGAAGAATTAGGACGTAGCAAACCAGAGATCGCATCGCGTTCCTCCTCCTTCCCGATTAGAAATCATCAATTCACCTCGATGTGATGCAGCAACTTTCTCAACAATTGAAAGACCGAGCCCGGCATGACCACCACTCCGTTTGGTTGTGTCAAACGCTCGGCCAAGCTCCTGTTGATCGATACCAGGACCACTATCCATTACGGTGACGCATACTCTTCCCCCATCATGACGCACACTCACTTCGACATCTGTAAGCGACGGAGCGTAGTCGATCGCATTGTCAATCAGGCATGTAATTCCTTCTCTTAACGCAATCCGATCACCAAATATGATGAATTCGGCAGATTCCAAATTATTACCCACAAGGCCAACATCTTTAATTTCAGCCACCGGATCGAGCGCTCTTAAAATGCCGGCTACTAACGCACCAATATCGACCTGATCTCGCGCGCCGAGCACTTCTCGGTATGTTAGCGTCGCTCGCATCAACAATTGGGTCGCCAGCTTACTGGCGTAACGCGCGCGAATGATTAAATCTTTAACAGCACTTCGCGAGCCGTCTTCGACCTCACGCTCAAGCAATTCAGCACGCATCAATATCGCGGCGATCGGAGTTTTTATCTGATGCGTCGCCTCGGCGATAAATGCTCGGTTTTCTTGCAGTAATCCACGGTGCTGGTCGAAAATACGATTTAGTGTTTGCACCAAGCGGACCACTTCACTCGGCACTCGCCGCTCGATCGGCGAAAAATCATCGGCCGGCCGCGCAATGAGATCTTTCTCAATCGCTACAACAGGTTTTAGAGCGTGGCGTAGGCTGAGCTCAGCCCACAGCGCCAAGAGTGCAAAAGACGCCAACACAGCAAAAGCAATCCAGGCAGCGATTGTCGAGGATTGCTTTTGATAGCTAGTCTCAGTTTGCCCAATGACTACCCGAAACTGCTCATTACTCCCCGGACGAATCGGCTTACCTGCGACGTAAAAACGAGTCGACTCACCACGGTAGATCTCACCATAACTCGACTGCTCCGGACTCTCGCTTAGCGGGAGGTCGTCATATCCCGATAAGATCTCAGAGTCGAGAAAAACAGCGTAGTAAATGCGCTCCGGCGCTGAATATGCGAGTACTTCGAACGCTTGATAGGGTAATTCGAAGTCGATCGTTGCATCCGTTTTTACAGCACTGTCGAGGATCACCTGTGCGACAGCTTGCAGATTACGATCCTGCCCTTCCCTTAAAGATCGCTCGACCACGGCATTCGTAGACCAATACACAGCAAGGGATACGACAATCAGCATTAAAAGCCACAAACTGAATAAGCGGCCCCGAATACTCCAACCACTATCCATCCGAACGCACCTTTAACTGATAGCCATATCCACGAATCGTCTCGACATCGAGTCCATAGGGCGCGAGTTTTCTACGTAACCGACTTACGTGGACCTCAATCGCGTTTGCAGAGGCATCTTGGTCGAGCCCGTATAAACGATCAAACAAAAATTCTTTGGCAGCAGACCAACCATTTGCCTGAATCAAACTTTCAAACAGCTTGAGCTCTTGTGATCGCAATTGTAATTGTTCAGGCCCAGACCAAACGGTTCGGTTTGTTGGATCATAGGCTAATGATCCAACTTGCTGCGTTATTAGCGGTTTTGCGATGTGACGCCTCTTAACAGCGCGCAATCGGGCATCGAGCTCATCCAGCGCAAAGGGTTTCGTTAGGTAATCATCGGCACCAACATCCAACAAATACACCTTATCTTCAACTTCCGAGCGAGCGGTTAGTACCAGAATACCGACAGGAAGACCCGATGCTCTGACTTCTTTCAATAATGCTGTTCCCTCGCCATCGGGCAGCTCAATATCGAGGATAATCACATCATAGGCATCGCGTTCAGACGACCAAAACCCCTCCGCGGCTTTCAAGGTTGGCGCATGGTCGGTGGTATGCCCAGCCTGCCGAAGGTGTTTCAGCAAAGCGTCAGCCAAATCTTCCGTGTCTTCAACAAGTAATAAACGCATGTCAGCTTGGTGTCAGGTTAGTGTGTTTCGATACGCTCGACGCAAAAGTGTCTTACTTAGAACCATAACAGGAGAGTACACATGAAACTTTCTTTTTTTAAAGCTGCAGCAGTTGCTGGTTTAGCGAGTGTTGTTGCATTCAGCCCGCTTACTCAAGCAGGTGGCCACAGCAAAAAAATTGATAGCATCCACTTCTTGATCCCTGGCGGCGCTGGTGGCGGTTGGGACGGAACAGCTCGCGGTACAGGCGATGTTCTAACTCGCTCTGGTCTCGTTGGTAACGCTTCATACGAGAACATGTCTGGTGGCGGCGGCGGTAAAGCCATCGGTTATTTAATCGAAAACGCAAAATCGAACTCGGGTACGCTAATGGTGAATTCGACACCAATCGTGATTCGTTCGCTGACCAAAGTTTTCCCACAGAGCTTCCGTGATCTCACTCCGATCGCTGGAACAATCGGTGATTACGCTGCACTCGTGGTCAAAGCAGATAGCGACATCAAGTCGTTCAAAGATCTCGTCAAGATTTACGAAAAAGATCCAAATGAACTCGCAATCGCAGGCGGATCTGTTGCAGGTGGTATGGATCACCTAGTCGCAGCACTTGCCATGAAATCAGCCGGTGCTGATCCATTATCAGTGAAGTACTTGCCATTCGACGCGGGTGGGGAAGCGATGGCTTCACTACTGTCTGGCGAAGCTGATGCTCTTTCAACGGGCTTGTCAGAGGCAGTTGGTCTCGCTGAGCAAGGTGAAGTAAAGCAATCGATGGGATTCCATCACTGAAGAGTGAAGGGTATGACGCAGAGTTTGTGAACTGGCGTGGATTCTTCGCGGCTCCTGGTATCTCTGCGGAGCAAAAAGCTGCATACGTCAAAGTACTTGGTGATATGTACAAAACCAAGGAATGGGAAGAAGTTCGCGCTCAGAACAAGTGGGTCAACATCTATAACCCAGGTGACGATTTCGTGAAGTTCCTCGAGAAGCAGGAAGCAGAAATCGGCGGTCTGATGAAAGAACTCGGATTCCTATAAAACCATGGCCCGTATAGATCGCTTCATCGCAATAGCACTGCTCGCGTTTTCGGTCGGATACGGGTATCTGGCTTGGACGCATCCGCTTCTCCCATTCGAGGCGCGGATGCCGTTTAAACCAAATACCATGCCCCTTGGACTAGCCGGACTCGGAATTCTGTTCTCCTCTTTACTGTTACTTGTCCCAGGTAATGATGAACTCGAGAAAGATGCCGAAGGATGGCGAGGGTTCGCATGGAAAAGTACTGCCTTATTAATTGGCCTAGCGATCGGTTATGCATTGCTTTTACGGCCAATAGGGTTCATCGCCTCAACGACCTTGTTTATCGTTTTATCGTCACATGTGCTCGGTGAGACAAACTTCGTTAAATCGATCAGCACTGGTCTGATATCAAGTGGCATCATCTGGTACTTAGTCGATGATGTCCTCGGAATTTATCTGGTAGCACTACCAGCAATCATCGGAGGCACGCCATGATTGACGGTCTTCTAATGGGGCTCGGCGCAGCCATCAGCCCATTCAATTTGATCATGGTCTTCATTGGATGCTTCCTGGGTACTTTTATCGGGATGCTTCCTGGCCTCGGCCCGATGTCAATCATCGCCATCATGATCCCGATCGCGATCCAGATAGGAGACCCCGCATCGGCGTTGATTTTATTGTCAGGCGTATACTACGGCGCAATTTTTGGCGGCTCGACATCGTCAATTCTTATCAACGCACCTGGTGTCGCTGGCACCGTCGCATCTTCATTTGACGGTTACCCAATGGCGAGAGCGGGACAAGCAGGCAAGGCGCTGACGGTAGCCGCTATCTGCTCATTCGCGGGAGGGACGATCGGCGCGATCCTGCTCATGATTTTCGCTCCGGTCCTATCAACCGTCGCAAAACTGTTTTGGTCTGCTGAGTATTTTGCGCTCATGGTGCTTGGTCTCACAGCCATCGCGGCATTCGCCGGCAAAGGCAAAATCATCAAAGCTCTGTGCATGACAGTCTTAGGCGTCATGTTAGCGACCGTAGGTGAGTCCGCCCTGCATAATGCTGCACGCTTTACGATGGGTATCATGGACCTACAGAGTGGTATCTATTTCGTCACACTCGTGATGGGTCTTTTCGCCCTCCCCGAGGCTCTGTTCTTGGTTCTTGATGAGAAACGAAGTAAGGCCATGGCTAACAACAACAAGATTGAGAACTTGCGTATTTCTAAAGAAGAAGCCAAAGAGATTGCACCCGTCGTCGCGCGCCAGTCGCTACTCGGTTTCTTCGTGGGTGTGTTGCCGGGAGCCGGCGCCACTATGGCGTCTTTCCTGGGTTACGGGATCGAAAGAAACCTCGCTCCCGCCGGGGAGCGCGAGAAATTTGGTAAAGGCTCGATCCGTGGTCTGGCGGCACCAGAAACTGCGAATAATGCGGCCTGCACCGGGTCATTTGTTCCAATGTTAACGCTTGGCATCCCGGGGTCGGGCACCACCGCTATTCTTCTCGGTGCGCTAGTTGCGTTGAGCATCACGCCTGGTCCTCGTCTGATGGAAGATCAGCCTGAGGTGTTCTGGGCGGTAATTATCTCGATGTACCTCGGGAATATCGTGCTGTTGATACTCAACCTGCCGCTTATCCCTTACATAGCGAAACTTTTAACGGTACCAAGACACTATCTAATTCCGTTCGTAATATTCTTTTCGCTCATCGGGGCATACATCGGCCAGAATAATGCAACCGAGCTTTTGATTATGATTGGTCTTGGTTGCATGGCCACCGTACTCAGATTCGGTGGATTCCCGCTTCCACCCCTGATCATCGGGTTTATTCTGGGAGGTATGCTCGAGGATAACCTTGGGCGGGCGATGCGGAAGGCAGGCGGATTAGAGTTTATATGGGACCGACCAATGACTCTCGGGATTCTTGTCCTAGCTCTGGCGCTTCTTGTTTACCCGATAATGAAAGACAGGAAAAAAGTGATCCGTGAGTAATAAACCGCTTGAAGGTTTCAGAATTCTGGACGTTACCAACGTCCTCTCTGGCCCTTTTTGTGGTTATCAACTCGGACTCCTGGGTGCTGAGATCATCAAAATCGAGGCGCCTGATGGGGACCTCGCACGTCAATTGGGAGCCAACGCGTCATGGAACC
>RGHP01000161.1 GCA_010024125.1 Gammaproteobacteria bacterium
TGTGCTCTCCATACGTCGCTATCGAGGCTTTCCGGAGACAAGCGTTCCGACTGCCCGACGTTGTTTACCAAAATATCTAGACGTCCATGTTTCGTGATGATGGAGTCGATCCATTGGTCGACTAGAGATTCGTTTGTTACGTCCCCAATGGTCAGATGACAATGTCCACCGGTGCTTGAGATAGCTGCTTTTGTTCTCTGGCCCTCATCTTCTTGGATATCTAAGCCCTCGATGATTCCACCTTGTAGGGCAAATAATTCTGCAATTGCTCTGCCATTTCCTTTAGGACTATCGGGTGATCCAATCCCAGTGATTGCGATAACTTTGTTTTCAAGTGAAAGCATTGGTTGACCCTCAAAACACTCTATTTGTTTATGTTGTTTTGTAATGAAGCTAGCAACTAACCGGCCTCAATTGCATTCAACGCGTCTTGCAGGTGCCGTGTTCTTTCTGTTGTCAGCGCCATCAATGGTGGCCTGACGTTGCGCCAAGATTCTTGATTTGTCATTTGGGACAGTAATGCTTTTTGGGCAGGAATTGGCGCGTAGTCCTGGAACACCATCCGCGTTCGAATGACCGGGGCATGTAATGCGGTCGCTTCATCCCATTCGTTATCCTCACAAGCACGGATAACTTCAGCGATCGGTTGGGAATTGAGGTTTGCGGTGGCTGATATACAGCCGGGTGCCCCCAGCTTCATCGCTTCTACTAGCGGTAGCTCCGAACCTGGATAGACGATGAAGTTTTCCATCGCTAAGAGGCTTTTGGTATTTTCCCAATGACCAGAGCTGTCTTTTATACCAACAACAACCGATGGATATTTCTTTCGCAATGTATCAACCAGACTGATCGAGAGGCCGACACCAGACACTTGAGGGATGTGATAGAGATATATCCTGAGGTTGGGTCGGTTGACACGATGAATGAACTCATCGTAGTAGCACAATAAACCCTCGTCAGAGACACCTTTAAAATAAAACGGTGGTAACACCATGACGCCTTCACACCCGAGGTCGACAGCGTGCTGTGACAGGGCTACGGATTCGGGTAGATTGCAGAGTCCTGTTCCTGGAATCACGACAGAGGGATCAATCCCTGCAGCGATTAAGCCATCGAGACCAAGTTTCCGCTCCTCAGCACCGATTGATAGAGCCTCTCCAGTTGTCCCAAATGGCGCCAGTCCGGCACATCCAGAGCCTAGTAAGTCTTTCGCGAGATCATTGAATCTCGTCTGATTGAAAGATAAATCATCGTTAAAAGGGGATAGTACGGGGGCAATCAGTCCGCGGATCATTTGGGTTTCTGTCCATGTTATTTAGATACAAGCTTTGGGTAAGTAATGGCAACTTATAAAAAAAAGTAAAGGGTTGATTGATGCTCACTCTGGATTTCCCTTGAGTGAGACCCGATAGCGTATATTGTGGACGCCATACTAGAGGATGTTTTGTGAGCTTATTTCACCGTAAGTATTTATCGATTGGTCTCGGCGGGTTGGGCTTAATTCTGTGTGAGGTGGCGTTTGCTGAAATCATTTACCCAGTAGTTACGCCGCCTGTTTGTATTAACAACCTGGGAGAGACCGTGTCGTTCATCTCGCGACCAACCAATCGGAGTCAAGTTGCAGCAGGCATGGCGAATCGAGATTCAGATGGTAATCCAGTGATTTATCGCGTGAGCTATGAGCTGGCAACTCCAGCTTTTCAGAAATTTGTAGATTTTCATGAGTGCGCGCATCACCAAGTGGGCCACGTGGACCAACCGCATCCGCCTCGCAACAGCTATGATCATTTGATGAATGAGAGCATCGCAGACTGTGTCGCTATCCTACGCGTACGCGAGGAGGATAACGAAAGCTATCGGTTAGTAATTGATGGTCTCGTCGACGCTATGACAGCCATTGGGTTTCCGAAAACAAGCACAGACAGTCGCATCAGCAATGTCAACAATTGCTATGAAAACTATGGATCCTCTGCTGAATTTATAGAAGGGGTATTAAACTCTGAGAGAGCTCGATAGTTTTTGTCAGAGTTACCTTGTGTCATAAAAGCTCACCAAACCACTTTATAGGTACACTCAGCACCTTTGACTCCCTCGGGGCAGACACCTCCATCGACGCCATATAACCAGAGAATCCAGGTATCGAAGGTGAGTAATAAGATCAAGAATGTTGCAACAAGTACCCAAATGATGATCGTACGCATGAGTACTAACCCCGAGTGAACACTGGATGATTGAGTTGGTCACAATATAAAAAAAGATATCGAATCGCGAGCATTTAAAACGGTTCGTCAGAACCACCGGTAAAGTATCGTCGGTAATTCAGACGAGATCCCAGATGGATCACAAGAGCGCATAGTGGAAGCATCAGCAGGCTAGTAATTTCATCGAAAGAATAAAGCTCTATCTTTATCAAAACCAAAGCACCCGCGATCGTTGTCATTAGTAAATAGACTTTCAGGAAGTGGATCGGGTACACCTTTTCGAAGGAGTTGCGCAAGAACATGAAGCCATAGAATGCGAAGGTTAAAAACACTCCGTTTCTTGCGGCGAGTAACCGGTGATGCGGTATTTGCTCCTTGTCGGCTAAGTAAAACGGCCAATAAAGATCGATTCCCATGAAGTTCAATCCAACGGCGAGCACGGCCCAGCATGAAACAAGAGCCACAACTAAAATCACTAAAACTCTCAAGAGCACCTCGGTGATTACGAACAGCTAACTGCGACCGTAACCATCCCAAACTAATAAATCAATTGATGAAGCCACTAGTGATCGGACAGTTTAGGTTCTGCATCAATAAAAAAAACGTAAACCAAGTCCCCGAGTGCCTCAGCATCTCGGGGGTCAGGTTTTTTGGTTCATTGAATTACTCTTAGTTTGTGAAGACCCGTTCATCCAATTCTGGCGATTACCGCTTAGACCAGATTGAACCGTCTTTTTTTTGACACCGAATAGACGTCTGATTAACAACTTGCATAAGTGATGCCAACCCTGACAAGAATCTCTTAACATCGTTGCTTTGGAAAAATTCATTCTTGTTGTCTCAACAAAGATACCCTCTAATTTTGATGTGTGTGATGATTAACAGGAACAAATGCTGGGATAAAAAACTATGGAAAGTTTAGTAACCCAAGTTACTTTTTCTGAATTCTTCAATGTCGCGAAATCGCTCGGGTCTCTCCTTATCCTTGGGTTGTGTGCTTGGCTTGCTCTCCGCTGGATGGCCAGTCGGGTTGAAGTTCTATCCGAGAAGTTGCGGCTTGAGCCTCTGGTTACTGAGTTTGCGATAACCACGGCGAAAGTTATTCTTTACATCGTCGTTATCGTAAGCGCCCTAAGCTCGTTAGGGATCCAGACGCATTCGCTTGTGGCTGCGATTGGTGCCGCAGGTCTTGCTGTCGGCCTCGCGCTCCAGAATTCCTTGAGCAACCTAGCGGCAGGAATTCTGTTGGCCGGGAACAAGGTGTTTAAGAAGCTAGACTATGTCGAGATCAATGGGGTCGCTGGGAAGGTTGAGAGTGTCGGCCTGTTGACGACGACGTTGCGGACGGTTGATAACAAGACGGTCACTATTCCTAACAATAGCTGCCTGTCAAACAACATCATTAACTTTTCAAACTTTCCGACACGGCGTATAGATCTGCGGGTGTCGATCGCTTACGAGGACGAGGTTGCAGAGGCTAAGCGTCTGCTGATTGAGCTGTTCGATTCCTCCCCGCTGGTGATTGACAAGGTAGATGTTATGGTCGGGG
>RGHP01000162.1 GCA_010024125.1 Gammaproteobacteria bacterium
CTCCTCAAGAACATCATTCCGGATCACAATCGTGTGCATGATCGGGAAGCACTGCGTCTTCTGAAAATACTCAAGCTCGATCTGTCTAGGGTCTTCAAACATCCTGACGACACGGGGGTCGTTGTCTTTGAATGACTGTATCGGGTGGGCGGTAATTACGGCGTCAACCGCGCCAGAAAGAAGTAGGTCGTTCAGATTGTGCTGGGTATCCGGCTGGAGTTTCACCCAATCGGGGAGATTAAACTTAACCTTTTCCGCCCTGCCGGGCTGGTGGACGCCGGACTGCACCCAGGTGATTGAACCCAGGTCGACATCGAACTGGTCCGCAAGCGCGCCCCTGACGTAAACCCCCGCTGTCTGTCCCCACTCAGGGATACCGACCCGGCGGCCCTCCAAATCCTTTGGGGTTTTTATGTCCGAGTCGCTCCGGACGTAGATGGCAGAGTGGCGAAAGACTCGGGACGGAAACACCGGGATAGCGACCCCCCGAGCTTGTCCCTTCGATCTTAAGCTGACGTATTTTGCGAAGGAGTGCTCAGAGACCTCGAACTCTCCGAACTTGATGAACCTAAAAAAAATTTCTTCGACCGGGAGCTTGAGCTGGGTCAGCTCGACGCCTTCAGTGACGACCTCTGGCTCGAAGATATCTCGAACATGATCGTAGTCGTGGCAGGCAAATGTAAGTTTCAGCATGAATGCCCCGTAAGTTAAATGCGTTTTTATTATTGAAGTAGCCGACTTGCAAAACGCTAACACTTAGGTATCTAATCGTCAACGAGGCCATTGAATAGTAGGTAGATTAAAACGATGTGGGACAAAGACTGATGGACGCACTAGTGTCGCTCTCATTGGAGGCGCTTCTCATCATCACTGTGATTGTGTTTCTCGGCGGCCTCATCAAAGGATTTCTCGGGTTCGGCATGCCACTCTTCGCCACCCCACTGCTCGCTCTGTTCATGCCACTGCTCAGTGTCATACCGATGATGGCGGTCCCGGTTCTTGCGTCTAACATTTACCAAGCAAAGTTCTCAAGGAAGAGCTTCGAGTATTTCAAAAGATTCTGGCCGTTGGGGCTTGGTCAAATAATTGGTGTTAGCCTGGGTGTACAGGTCCTGGTAAGCGCGGACTCGAATGTCCTTAAAATCTGTCTCGGGATCATCGTGTTGATCAACATCGCGTTACGGACGACAAAATGGAAACTCAAAATTCCGCCAGACAAAGAGAGCATCAGCGGCCCCGTCGGTGGTCTCGCCGCGGGAGTAGTTGGGGGCACGACATCTTTTGTCGGACCACTGCTCGTTCTCTACTTGTCCTCGCTTGAGAACCTTAAAAAAGACGACTTTGTCAAAGCGATCGCGTTGCTGTACCTCGGAGGGTTTATACCAATGTACGGAGGACTCGCTGTACTAGGGTCGTTCAGCCTGACGCAGCTCCTGGGTTCTTTCGCGATCTGTGGACCCATGCTTTTAGGGATCTGGCTCGGCGAGAGGATGCGATTCAGGGTCTCCGAGGCTGTGTTCGAGAGGGCCGTGATGATCACCCTAGGTCTCATAGCCATCTCTCTGATCCACCGCTCAACGATTAATCTACTCGGATGGTGACCATAGAGATGTCAGAAACTAGCTACACAGACTCAGAACGCCAATCAACGTTTCTCACCGAGCACTCGATAGCATACCTGGCTCGGGAAATTACAAGGATCTACACCAGAAACCTGCAGGACGCGATCGCCGAGCATGGCATCTTGATTGGCCAGTACCACTTCCTTCGCGTGCTCTGGGAAAAGGACGAAATAACGCAGCGCGAGCTCGCTAACGCCGTTGGGATGAAGGAGTCAACAACATTCACTGCGCTCGCCGGCATGGAAAAGCAAGGGCTACTCACTCGAAAACGAGACTCGGACGATCGCAGAAAAATGACCGTTAAGTTGACAGACAAAGGGCGTGGACTCGAGTCGAAACTCATACCGATCGCCAAAGCTGTCAACGATCGCCCTCTAGCCGGACTTGACTCAGAGCAGGTATCAGACCTCAAGGCGAAGCTCGAGACTCTTCGGAACAATCTAGTGGGTGACGATTGATGCTGGAATCAAAACCAATGGTCACGGTCATCACTGGGGCGGCGAACGGTATCGGGCGCGCGACGTGTGAACTTTTGAAGGCCAACGGCGCGTCAACCATCGTCTGCGACAGAGAAGAGTGCGACGAGGAAAACTATATTTTTCTCGACCTGTCAGAACCCGAGTCGATATCAGAATGTGTTCGCTCCCTGCCAGAAAATATAGACGCCCTAATCAACTGCGCCGGGATAGCACCATCCAATGGTAACAATAGCTCAGTCCTCCAAGTGAATTGGTTGGGTACAAAAACATTCACCGAAGCTGCTCTAATGAAAATTAAACCGGGCGGCTCGGTCACTACCGTGGCCTCCCGCGCTGGAGCCAAATGGGAGGATAATATAGCCCAGTTACGCCAACTCGCTGAGATATCAGAGGACGAGTTAGACAAAATCCTCGACATTGACAACCTAGCGCCGGCGAGAGCCTATGAACTGTCAAAAGAGTTGCTGATCTTTTGGTCTATGATGCACGCCGCCGCCCAAAAAAGTATCCGTTTCAACACGGTGAGCCCTTCGTCGGTTGAAACTAGGCTCACGCCAAGCTTCAAGCAGGCGTTCCAAAGCCGCAAAATCAATAACAGCGATCTACGCAGACGGACGACTACCCCCGACGAGATTGCAAGCGCGATCTGGTTCCTGGCGAACCCATCATCGGCCTCAATCAATGGGATTGATCTGAAGGTAGACCAAGGCATAACCGCGCAACGATTGTTGACTGAATTAACAATAACTAACCAAGGAATCCAAGATGAGCAAACTCAATCTTACGATAGCGACAGGTAATTATGACCGGACCCGCCCTATCTCTGACGGCCGGGTCAATATCGAGGGCGTCGACCCGAATCACTTGTTCTTTTCCCCTGAAGAAATGTTTTACCGAGCGTTTCGCTTCCAGTCGTTTGATGTATGCGAACTGTCGTTCTCTTCCTATTGCGTCGGCGCCTGTAATCCAGACTTTCCGTATACCGCGGTACCGGTTTTCTTGTCACGAGCGTTCAGGCACGCCGCGATCTTCACGCGCAACGACGCGAAAATTGATAAACCGAGCGACCTTAAAGGTAAAACCTTAGGTGTCACAGAGTATCAACTCACGGCTAACGTTTGGTTACGGGGCATCCTTGAGGACTACTACGGGGTCCCACAGACCGATATTCATTGGATCCGAGGGGGCTTGTTTGATCCCAAGCGTCCCGAAAAAATCAAAGTACAGTTGCCCGAAGGGCTAGACTACAGAGAGGCCCCTGAAGGAACCACACTGAACGAGTTAATGGCGACCGGAAAAATTGACGGGCTCATCGGACCAAGACCACCAAAAGACTTCTACTCAAACCCGAACTATGGCCGGCTATTTCCAGACACCTTCGGCGCCGTAGCCGAGTACTACCAAAACACGCAAATTTTTCCAATCATGCACGTTCTGGGGATCAAAAAAGAGATCGTGAACCAATACCCTTGGTTACCCGCATCTCTCTACAAGGCGTTCGATGAGGCGAGAAAAGTCGCACTCGATGCGATCCTCGACACGTCTGCGAGTAAAATGACGATGCCATTACTCGATGAGCAAATTGATTT
>RGHP01000163.1 GCA_010024125.1 Gammaproteobacteria bacterium
GTTGTCGGTGATTTCATAACGATCGGCGTTCTCGGGGGCCAACAGATTGCGTCCGTAGGGAAAATTATTTATGTCGAGATGAGCTACTTACAGTTCCCCGCGGCGGCGGCCAACGCGGTGGTCTTGGTCACGATCACGCTTCTCATGGTGGCGGCCATGATGCGGATTGTTAACGTGCGTAAGGAGCTTTAGTTATGTTTTCTAAGACTCAGACGGCGTGGCTGACAGTGTTCTTTGGCTGTTTTGTTGTATTCCTCTACGGACCTGTTTTGTCCATTATCCTGCTGGCATTCCAGGGACCAGAGGGTGGCCTGACGTTCCCGATGAGGGGTGTTTCGCTTCATTGGTTCGAGGAACTTTGGCGTGGCCTCGGTGTGGTTGATATCTCCCGCGCACTCCGACGGTCTCTGTTTCTTGGCGTATTGGTGATGATTTTCACCGTGGTGCTGAGTCTGTGTGCCGGTCTAGCGTTCCGGAAAAAATTTCGCGGTTCCGGTTTGTTGTTCTACCTTACGATAGCCAGCCTGATCATCCCATCGATCGCGATAAGTCTAGGTATCGCGCTGCAGTTCCGGTTACTGGATGAGACCATCAAGTGGCTCGGTCAGACCTTTGAGATCCAGTGGATCGTCAATGATTTCCAGACCTCGATGGGCCTAGTCGCGTCGGGCTTAGGGACGCATCTCACGTGGACGCTGCCCTTCGGATTATTGATTATGTTTGCGGTGTTCAACCGTTTTAATCCGAGCTACGAAGAGGCCGCGAGGGACCTCGGTGCGACCCCGTGGCAAACGTTTTGGGGTGTTGTTTTCCCTCTCATAGCCCCGGCTCTCGTGGGTGTGGCGTTGTTCGGATTCACACTCAGCTATGACGAACTAGCGCGCTCGTCTCAGGCTCTCGGAGCGGTGAATACGCTTCCGTTAGAGCTGAGGGGTCTAACGACAACCGTTACTAACCCATCGATTTATGCGCTTGGTGCCGTGACCACTGGGGTTAGCTTTTTGGTCATTGGGATCTCTCTGGCCCTGTTCTGGGCACTGCGACGCAAGATTGGAACTGGTCAATGATGAACTACCCAGTAGTTTGCTTCATTAACCCAAACAGTACCGAGTCAATGACGAACACCTGTAGGGAGACTCTTGACCGAATCGCTGTGACGGGTGAGACAAGGTTTGAGTTCATCACAAACCATGGAGCGCCGGAGGCGATCCAGGGCGCCGAGGACGGCGAGCTCGCGACCAAGGCCATGTTGTCTCTGGTGTCTCAATTACCAGACGCATACGATGCTTTCGTGGTGGGTTGTTTTGATGATACGGGTGTCTGGGATCTAATTGATCAGGTCAGGCGGCCCGTCATCGGGATCGGCCAGGCTGCATATCACTGGGCGTCACTCCGTTCGCAACGATTTGTTGTCCTGACCACGCTAGCGGTCTCTGTTCCAGTCATCAGGGAGTCAATTCAACGGCAAGGGTTTGAGTCTTACTGTCTCGATGTTGTTGCCAGCGGAATACCGGTTCTCGAGCTAGAACGGAACCCTGAAGAGTCCTTGATGATACTCAACGACTGCATTCGGAATATCGTTGATAAGCACGGTGAAAACGTGGCGATTATATTGGGTTGTGCAGGTATGACGGATCTATATACCGATCTTGTGGGCCAGTGGGATAGCTTGACCATTATTGACCCTGTCGCTGCCGGACTTCGATTGTCCAGTGTCCTGTGCCACGGGTAGGAAAACTATGAATCAGTGCCTGTCATATGAACCTGATCATGCTTGGCCTGCTAGCCTTAGTTGTCAGTTCCATCAGACCAGCGCGGGCAAGACCGCACTCGCCGAGATTTCGCACACCGGACCGTTACGGGTACAAAAATTATTTCACGATCGGGACTTAGCGCATTGCTACGTGTTGCACCCACCCGGGGGCATGGTGTCGGGTGATGATCTCGACTGTCGGTTCCGTCTTCATCCTCGGGCTAAGGTCTTGATCACGACACCGGCGTCGGGGAAGCTCTACCGTTCTCGGAAAAATGGGTCGATGCAGACCACTCGGACAGTGATCGAGGTTGATGCGGAAGCGACCTGTGCCTACCTTCCCCAGGACACGATTGTCTTCGACGGCGCTAACGGTGATCTCGAGACGCAGATTTTGATCGACGCTTCCGCTACCTACTTTGGCTGGGAGCACGCGGTCTTTGGCCGAATGGCTGGTTCTCTGCCATTCAGCAGTGGTCGATTGTCCCTGCGTCTTATCGTCTACCGTGATCATCGTCTGCTGTACAGGGATCATTTGCGAATCGATCCAGAGACGTTGGCTAGCGCAAGTGGTTTAGACGGTATGACTAGCCTCGCGTCGGGGTTATTAGTACTGAGACAAGGGTCCGAAGAGACAGACGCGGTGGTCACAAGTTGCCGACAAGTCTTGGGCGACTTCCCCGGGAAGTCTGGGGTGACAGCGATCCGTGACGGATTAATCAGTGTCCGTTTGCTGTCTGCTCGCGCGGAGGACACAAGGAACGCTTTGGAGTTGCTGTGGTCTTCTGTCGGGGAACAAATCATGGCAAGAACAGTTGAAACCCCAAGAATCTGGAGGACATGAATGGAATTAACTCCTAGAGAGAAAGATAAGCTCTTACTCTACACGGCTGGTCTGGTCGCGGAACGCCGACTGGCCCGGGGCCTGCGGCTGAACTACCCGGAGGCTGTCGCAATAATTAGCTTGGAGATCATGGAGGGCGCACGTGATGGCCGATCCGTCGCGGAACTCATGCAACTGGGACGAACGGTCCTGACCCGAGATCAAGTCATGGATGGAGTCGCTGAGATGGTGGACGAGGTACAGATCGAGGCCACGTTCCCTGACGGGACGAAGTTAGTCACCGTTCATGAACCCATACAGGAGGCATTGAAGAAATGATTCCAGGAGAAATGCGAATTCAGTCGGGTGACGTGAGCCTTAACGAGGGCCGTGAAACAAAGACAGTCGTCGTCGCGAACACGGGTGACCGGCCTATTCAGGTGGGCTCTCACTATCACTTTTACGAGGTAAATCCTTGTCTGGAATTCGATCGAGAACAGGCACGTGGGTTCCGCCTCAACATTGCTGCCGGGACCGCGGTGCGTTTTGAGCCCGGTCAGGAGAGGACCATCGAGTTGGTGGCGCTGGCCGGTGACCGCAATGTATTCGGGTTTAGGGGGCTAGTGATGGGTCGTTTGGAGGAATCGGTATGAAGATCTCAAGAAAAACGTATGCGGATCTTTACGGGCCCACCGTCGGTGACGCCGTTCGTCTGGGCGACACGAATCTGTGGGTTACCCCGGAGTCCGACTCGGCCGTACCCGGTGACGAGGTTACGTTTGGGGGAGGAAAGGTGATCCGGGACGGGATGGGCCAGTCTCAGCGTGGGAGCAAGGACTGTATGGATCTTGTGATCACCAACGCGCTGATCGTCGACTACTGGGGCATCATCAAGGCCGACGTTGGAGTGAGGTCGGGAAGGATCGCGGCCATCGGTAAGGCGGGTAACCCCGACATTCAGCCATCGGTTACGGTTGTGATCGGACCTGGAACCGAGATCATCGCGGGTGAAGGAAAGATCTTGACGGCCGGCGGTATTGATTCCCATATTCACTTTATCTGCCCTCAACAGATCGATGAGGCGCTCGCGTCCGGAATAACGACCATGCTTGG
>RGHP01000164.1 GCA_010024125.1 Gammaproteobacteria bacterium
GCATCAGCGATTCAGAGCTTGAACGCTTCATGGAAACAACAGGTGGTCAAATCAGTACCGCGCCTGAACTACTTCTCAGCCAAATCGTTGTCGGCCTCCCAAACCGACCAAGCCCTGAAGTCATTCAGCAAGCCGAACAAAAAGCTGTCTCAATCCGTGATGCCCTGTTGCAGGGTGCACCGTTTGGACAAATGGCTGTGCGCTATTCTGATGCGCCTGAAGCAAGTCAAGGTGGCGATCTTGGGTGGAGAAACATCTTAGAACTCAACCCTGTTTTCACTGAAGCGCTGAATGAGGCGAAGAAAAATACGTTGATCGGTCCGATTCGATCACCAGGTGGCTTCCACCTGATCGCGGTACGCGATCGTCGTGGCGATCAATCTGTGGTGATCACCGAATACAAAGCACGCCATATTCTGATCAAACCAGATGCTGTTCGCTCACCTGAGAAAGCTGAAGAACTGGCCCAAAATGTTCGTCGTGAGTTAGAGGGTGGAGCTGATTTTGCTGAACTTGCCCGTCGATTTTCTGAAGACCCACTGAGTGCGGCCAAAGGCGGCGATTTGGGCTGGGTTCGTGCGGATCAATTGGTCCCCGGTTTTGCCACAGTAATGACTCAGCTTCCGCTCAAGACATTGAGTCAAGTAACGCGAAGCCGCTTCGGATTTCATCTGATCGAAGTCTCAGAGACTCGAGAATCAGATATCTCAGAGGAGCAAATGAAAAACCGTGCACGTCGAATTCTGACCGAGCGTAAATTTTCCCAAGAACTCGACTCTTGGCTCCGCCAGGTTCGCGCGGATGCGTTTGTCGAACTGAAGTCATGATACCTCTCGCCATCACTCCAGGTGATCCCGGCGGTATCGGTCCTGATCTCTGTATCCAAGCGGCCATTGATGGCGAGCTCGAAGGGGTTGTCATTGCAGACCCTGAAATCATCAAACGCCGCGCGGATATCTTGGGCCTCCCAGTCAGCATCATGGATGCAGATCACTACAATCCTGAGCGCACACAAGGGATCATCTACGTTGATCCGGTTGCTGCAGCCGACCCAACCAACCCGCCAGGAATTTCAGATCCGATTAATGCTGGATACTGCCTTCAGTCAATCGAACACGCACTGCACGGTATCCAAGACCAACGTTTCCGCGCACTGGTGACTGGCCCTGTGAACAAAGGCACAATTCGCGACGGCGGGTATGACTCTTTAACAGGACACACCGAATTCTTAAGGGACTTTTTTGGTCTCCGTGAGGTTGTGATGATGCTGGCTTCGACAGATTGTCGTGTTGCATTGGTCACAACGCACTTACCGCTCGCCAAAGTCCCTGCGGCCATCACACAAGAACGGATTGAGACCGTAACGGGGATTGTGATCAAGGCGTTCAGTGAAGTGTTTCAAATGCCACACCCACGGATTCATGTACTGGGACTGAACCCACATGCGGGAGAGGATGGACACCTGGGTCGAGAAGAAATTGAGATCATCAGACCGGCACTCGAAGCGCTCAGAACTCGGCACCCGAACGTTCACCTTGAAGGACCCCTGCCAGCGGATACCGCATTTACACCTGATCTTCGCGCACAGGCTGATTGCCATATTGCGATGTATCACGATCAAGGACTTCCTGTCGTGAAATATCAAGGGTTTGGAGATTCCGTCAACATCACGCTTGGTCTTCCTATCGTAAGGACGAGCGTTGATCACGGCACAGCATTGAATTTAGCTGGCAAGGGATTGGCTAGTACCGGGGGCCTCATTGCTGCGATCCGCGAAGCGAACCGTTTAACCACGCCGATCGCCTAAAGAATCGTCGAGTCAGGTACACTCTTCTCTTTTTGCAGGAACGAAAGTGTCCAAAGAACTTGCGAAGTCAGCACGCAAACGGTTCGGCCAGAACTTTTTGATCGACGGCCGCGTCATTGATGCAATTTTAGCGTCGATCAACGCATCAGCCTCGGATGCAGTGGTTGAAATCGGACCTGGCCATGGAGCAATCACTGAAGGCTTGTATGCCTCACAGTGTGATCTGACCTTGATCGAGTTAGATCGCGATCTTGTCCCTGGGTTACTAGCGAGTTTTGTGAGTAAATCTCCAGAGCGCTGTCGCCTACTGAACGAAGATGTGCTCAAAGTCGACTTCACAGAGTTAGGCGGTCCTCTAAGGATCGTGGGTAACCTGCCTTACAACATCTCAACACCATTACTCTTCAAACTGCTAGAACTGGGCAATCAGATTCAAGACATTCACGTAATGCTCCAAAAAGAAGTCGTCAATCGGATTGCGGCGGCGCCGGGCGAGTCAGCCTATGGGCGCTTAGGTGTCATGATTCAAGCGACAGCACATGTAGAGCCTTTGATTGATGTACCACCTGAGAGTTTTGCACCACCACCCAAAGTTGATTCTGGCGTTATTCGAATTATTCCCGATGCAAATAAACGCGCATTGATTGAGTCAACGGACGCCTTAACCCAAGTTGTTCGCCAAGCATTCAGTCAACGACGTAAAACCCTCAGGAATAACCTGAAGGACGTGGTTAGCCTGGATGAATTCGAAGCACTCGGCATCAACCCGCAGGATCGACCTGAACGGTTGTCTGTGGAAACCTACGTGGAATTGGGCAACTATTTGGGTCGCAGAGAGGGGAAGGCGTAATGCAGGATTTGCGATACCAAGTGGATGTGAATGCACAAGCAACCTATATTGAAGCGCAGTCAAACCCCTCAGATGGTCGGTTTGTTTTCACCTACACGGTTACGATTTCAAACAACGGCACCCTGCCTGCGCAGTTGTTACACCGCTACTGGAAAATCACAGATGGTGAAGGCGGCATCCGCGAAGTCCACGGCGATGGTGTTGTAGGGGAGCAACCGACAATCGTCCCAGGAGATGAATTCACCTACACATCGGGAGCAATCCTTGAAACAGCAGTCGGCACCATGGAAGGCTATTTCGAAATGGTTGCCGCAGACGGCGAGATATTCAAAGCTAAGATTCCGGTATTTACCCTGTTAAATCCTGGAGCGCTTCACTAATGGCGACCTATGTGGTCGGTGATGTTCAAGGCTGCTGGGGCGCTTTTCAGAGACTGCTCTCGACTCTTGCGTTTAATCCACAAAAAGATCACCTGGTCTTTGCCGGAGACTTGATTGCACGTGGAGAGGATTCAACAGCAGTCATGCAATGGGTGCTCAATCATCAGGATGCGTGCTCAGCTGTTCTTGGTAATCATGATCTTAACTTCTTAGCTGTTGCATCAGGAATTCGAGACGCAAAACCGAAAGACAAGACACAACCGCTTCTTGATTCACCGATCTGTCGCGATGTCATTGATTGGTACCGCCAGTGCCCTTTGGCACAAGATCTTCCAGAACACAACGCGTTAGTCATTCATGCAGGCGTTTGGCCAGGATTTGATCGAGACACCTTGCTCACCGAAATTGAGCTCGTCCATCAACGGCTGCGTGCAGACGAATGGGGCGCATCACTTCGATCAATGTATGGCAATACGCCAGCCCATTTTGATCAAGCAACAACAGACGATGAGAAGGCGCGATTTTTAATCAACGCCTGTACCCGCATGCGGTTTGTCGATCCGAAGTCGTTCGCGCTCGATTTCAGCTGTAAAGATGCGCCAGAGCTCGCCCCAAAGAATATG
>RGHP01000165.1 GCA_010024125.1 Gammaproteobacteria bacterium
CCCCTTGGCTAGCCAATCTTAGAGATCAGATTCCTGGACTACCATGGCTCACTGAAAAGACATTGGGCTTAGCGAAGGACCGACAACTCCCGGTCTGGGATAAGGCCTATCAAGAACCAGCTGTTAAGCCCCAAACCGACAAACCACCCGTTATCTTATTTGGCGATACTTTCAACAGGTCTTTCGAAACCAAAAATCTTTATGCGGCTCGCCAAGTACTCGAGTCCATGGGATATGAAGTCATCGAACCAAAACCTGACAATCGATCCGTTTGTTGCGGTCGAACGTTCCTTGCTGCAGGCCTGGTTGACCAAGCGAAAAAAGAGGCCACGCGCTTTGTAGAAACTGTGATGCCTTGGGTTCGACAAGGTATCCCAGTGGTCGGCCTCGAACCATCTTGTCTTTTGACTCTACGTGATGAGTTCCAGGTCTTACTGCCAAGTGCCGATGCCAAACAACTTGCCGAACACGCGTTCCTATTTGAAGAATTTATTGAAAAAGAGCTCAGCGCTGAGAAAGCACACTTGGATCTTATCGAAGCCCAGTGCTCAGAGGTTTTGGTGCATGGACATTGTCACCAAAAAGCTGCTCGAGCGATGGGGCCAGTTGAGGCGCTGCTTAAGCGTATTCCAGGTCTCAAAGTCTCAATCATTGAGACGTCCTGTTGCGGCATGGCTGGACACTTCGGCTACCAAAAAGAAACCCTTAAAGAATCGCTGGCGATGGCGGAACTAAACTTACTCCCTGCTGTACGCGAAGCAAGTCCGACGGCACGAATTGTTGCTGATGGTACAAGTTGTCGACATCAGATTGCTGACAACACCTCTCGTCAGGCAGAACATGTCGCGGTACTCTTAGCGGAACATCTAAGGAAGGATTAAACTGTTGAATTCGAGTGTCATTGTCAGAGCACCCTTGCATGTCCAAGTCGCAGAGCGACTTCGTGTATTGATCGACTCAGGTGAATTAGCACCCGGTACTCGCCTCAATGAAATCGAGCTCTGCAATACAATGGGTGTAAGTCGTACACCGCTGCGGGAAGCGATCCGCTCCCTCGCCACTGAGGGGCTCATCGAGCTTCAACCCAACCGTGGAGCTATCGTGAGTATCGTCAGCCAAGAAGATGTCACTGAGATCCTACCAATCATGGCATCACTCGAAGGCTTGGGTGGTCGATTGGCGGCCATGCACATGGATCAAAGTAAGATCGCGCAAGTTCGAAAAATCCATGACCAAATGATCGCTCATTACAAAAATAATGAGGTAGCCGAATATTTTGAGACAAATCGCCTCATTCACGAATTAATTACCGAAGGAAGTGGTAACCAAACGCTCGTCGATACCATTAACAGCCTGTCTGCAAAAGTGCGACGCGCTCGATTCACAGCACAAATGACAAAAGAAAGTTGGGCTAAGGCTGTTTCTGAGCATGAGGAAATGATTGCAGCACTTGAAGCTCAAGACCCCGATCGACTCGAGGCAATTCTTGTTCAACACGTCGAAACGAAGCGAGCAACCATCCTCGGATCAATTGAGCAGCATTAATCGAACTTATCCAACTAAATGAACGTGGACATGACGCCTTGACCCACGGGTTCGGTGCTCCAGCAAAAAAATCCCCTGCCATGTTCCAAGCACCAACCGAGAATCGCGAATACTTAATGTCAGGTGAGTTTGAGTCAGTGCTGTCTTTAAATGTGCAGGCATGTCATCAAGTCCTTCCAGATCATGCTCATATCGGCCCGACTCCATTGGCGCAAGGCTGTCCAAAAATCGAACGATGTCGCGTTGCACATCAGAAGATGCATTTTCCTGTATGAGTAATGAAGCCGATGTGTGTAAAACCGAAAGCTGGCATAAGCCATTGGACAAGCCACTGTCACTAACAATTTTCTCAACATCACGAGTAATCGAATGCATTGAGAAACCCTCGGTCGGAACAATTAAATCATCAAAATATTGATTCACTAATCAAACCTCATCACGCTGGTTGCACTAGATGTAGTAGTTGAATATCACTCAAACTACTATATATTGTTAATAGCCGTGTCAGTAATGGGAGAGAGAAATGGTTGTTGTTTCATCACTACTCGCTCTAGCCTTCGGACTCAGTCTAGGGCTCTTATTTGACAACATTCTGGTGTTAGTAGCGATCACTCTACTGATCCCCTGTCTTTTTTGGGGCTTCAAAGTCCTCAACCAATCCAATCATCACTCAGAAGCAATTCACTCCACTAGCCTGCCCATGTCGATTTTCAAAAGTGAATTTGATGACATGGAATTCACAGATGATCGTGAACGATCGAGCAGAAAAAGAACTGTATCCACTGCGATGAGTTACGCCGTGGGGGTGCTCATTGGCGTGGTAATCGCACCAATTGTTTCTGCGAATCTATAACGGCACTGAGGCGACCGGAAAGCTACCGACTTCGGTGACATCTCGACAGTGATCCAATGAGATTTCTTCAAAGGTCACCCACCATTTGAAGGGGTCGTCTCCGACACTCATTCCGTATTCACTGACATCTTTCATCGCGGCAAAACGCTTTTTATCAGATACCGCCATCTCCATGATCGATGGCCAACTGAATGCACGTATTTCCTTCGGATCAAAAGCGTAACGGACTTTAGGTACTTCTGGATTACCGATCGAATAGCAAAATTCTTGCTCAGTGAACCAGACGTAACGACCACGTGCTTTGTATTCCTTCTTTGTCGACCGCCATTGGTAACTCAGCTCAGACGCTCGCGGCTGGTTTAAATGAAGCCCAGCCTCAATGAAGTATTCCAAACGACATCCCTCAAGCCCAACGAATCCAGACGCATCGATCTCTTTTCGAATCGGGCTGTGAGTGAAGTGGTAAATCATTAAACTTCTTGGTTTAGCATGTCGATTTCGCCCTTTAGGCTCTGAATCTCCTGCTCACACTCATCAATCCGGAGTTTCGCTAGCTGTTTGCGTTGCTCTTTACCTGTCGCGGTTAAATGATAAGTCTGGCCGCGCTTACCCTTTGACGTCGTAACGACATTAGTTTCAAGAATGCCGGCTCCGACGAGCGCGCGAATTGTTTGGTTAGCTGTTCCCAAACTCACATCAACTTGCTCAGCAAGCTCACGCTGTGAGATTTCTTCTGCTTTTTCAATCACACGTAAAAGATTCAAAGCACGTTCTGTTGATAAGGCCATCTAAATACCCCAAAAAATTGCAACAATCATTGTATATCATTAACGACTATTTAAAGCAGTTCTAGAATTCAATTAGCCACCGAAAACATTCGGCATAGAATAGCCCATAATGGGATGAAACTCTCTGTACTGCGATTTCCAATCGCATCATGATTTTCCAAGCTCCGCCCCTGTCTGTATTTTGACTAACGAAATTTCAGTCTTTACAAAACGTATCTCGTATCCTTCTGAGGTCTCCTTGCATGCTTCTGTATAGATCGTTCAACTTTTTAGATTGGGTATATCCGCCCACTGGATTGATTTGGAACCAGCCAAAAACCGTTCCATTTTCATCCATCATCGTCGGGCCACCCGTTGAACCTGACCACGGACTCTTGGGAGAATTTAGGCTCCCAAACTCTCCGTCTCCGTTCCATATACTCTTAGGTGAGTTCAATCGTCCGTACGGACCATCATAGTTACACACAGAGTCT
>RGHP01000166.1 GCA_010024125.1 Gammaproteobacteria bacterium
GATGCCTCAACCGCTTGAGCATGGCCAGCAATGACCAACTGTCCTGGCGCGTTGTAGTTAACTGCCTCAATCACAAGACCGGTATCGGTCGCTACCTGAGTGCATACAGCCTCAATCTTGTCATCGTCAAGACCGATAACAGCAGCCATCGCACCTGTTCCTTGAGGAACTGCTTCTTGCATAAATTGACCGCGCGCACGCACCAGTTGCACGGCATCGGTAAGTTGCAGACTGCCTGCGGCAGTCAACGCGGTGTACTCACCCAAACTGTGACCTGCCATGTACGACGCGCCCTGACCGTTTGCCTGACTCCAAGTACGATATAACGCCACCCCTGCCGTCAGCATGAGTGGTTGAGTGATTTCAGTCAGAGACAATTGCTCGGCCGGCCCCTCTTGAGCTAGAGCCCAGAGATCGTAGCCAAGTGCGTCAGAAGCTTCAGTGAAAGTATCTTTGACTTCCGGGCAGTCTGCCTCGAAGTCGGCCAACATGCCGACTGTCTGAGAACCCTGCCCCGGAAAGAGGGCTGCAAAAGCCATCGACTTATTCGTCGTCTTCTGCAACTTCTTCTTGACGTGGTGTCACCACCTGACGACCACGATAGAAACCGTCTGGGCTGACATGGTGACGACGGTGAATTTCACCTGTCATCGCGTCAGTTGTCAGAGTTGGACCTGACAGTGAGTCATGCGCACGACGCATACCGCGACGCGAGCGAGATTTTTTGTTCTGTTGAACGGCCATGATGATCTCCCTTCAGGATCCCTGTTCATTCTTTAACGCAGCGAGCACCGCAAATGGGCTCTCTTTTTCCGAAACATCGCCGGGTTCCGGATCCGGTGTCCATCCGTTATCACACGACTCATGCATTGGCATAATCGGCAATAACAAAACCATTTCATCTTCAATCGCCTGTCGTAGAAAAAGCTGCCCTTCTTCTACCAGGATTGGATCCAACTCCTGATCCAAGCTCTGCATCTCCCTCTCAGAAAACACAAGCCCCCAGTGAATCGATCCTTCAAGCGCCACTGTGACCGGTTGCAAACAACGCTGACAGGTCATGCTCGCCTCACACTGAAGCTCTCCAGACACCACTCGAGGCCCGTACGGCTCTCTGGATCCGCGCACCGTCGCCCGTCCACCAGGTAACAATGTCGCCATCTCTGCAAACCTCTTGTAATGTTGCGGTTCGAGAGGACCAGATATCTCTTCCTTCGCATCGATGAAGCGATTCGCGTTCAGGTGCTCAGGTAGGGTGTCTGAAAACATAGGCGGGGGATTTTAGTGATGCGCAGGCCCTCTGTCAAAGACTAAAGCGCTGAAATTCAACGATGAATCAAGAACTGATCCTGGCTAGCGAGAGCCAATACAAGAAAAACATCCTCAAACGAATCGAGATCGCGTTTTCAACCGACGCTCCAGCGATCGACGAAACACCTCACACAGGTGAGTCAGCTCGCGGGCTCAGTATGCGATTAGCACAGCAAAAAGCAGAAACAATCGCAGCCAAGCATCCATCCGCCACGGTGGTTAGTACAGATCAATCGGCGGAGGTTGACGGCGAGATCCTCGGCAAGCCAGGCACTATCGCCAATGCGTGCACAATGCTTCAAAAGCTCTCTGGAAAAACAGTCTCTTTTTTCACATCCGTTGGTTTTATTGCGCCAAACCAACCCTGCCTGATCCATACTGAAGAAGTCATCGTCACGATTCGTACGCTCGATCACCAAGAAATCGAGCGCTACGTTGCGAAAGATAAGCCGTTGGATTGCGCAGGCAGTTTCAAAGTTGAAAGTCTTGGAATCAGCCTATTCACGTCGGTAAAAAGTGACGACCCAACGGCACTCGAGGGTCTTCCCTTAATCAGACTCTGTCAGTGGCTCAGAGACCAAGGATTCAAAATTCCCTGACGACCCAACCAAGTAAGTGCTGTCCCGACGCCGAATCCAAATTCACGCGAGAACTGATTCAATAGCGGTTCATCCTGAACGTAATAGACCCGTTTTTCCGCACCAATCCATTCACGAGCAACTTCAAGAGGACCCGCTAATGAATCGACCAAGCCAAGAACTAGCGCTTGTTCTCCACTCCAAACGCGGCCATCAAACACGTTCTCGTCTCCCGGAGTCAGTCGCTCACCGCGGCCTTCTTTAACACGCGCAATGAACTGCTGATGGGTCGCATCAAGTAGACCCTGCAAATGTTTTTTATCACTTTCAGATTCAGGCATAAACGGATCAAGCATTGCTTTGTTTTCACCTGCAGTGATGACACGACGATCAACACCCAGTTTTTCAAGAAGCCCATTGAATCCAAACCCGGAAGAAACAACTCCAATCGAGCCGACAATCGACGCGGGCGCTGCATGAATCGTATCGGCCGCTGCCGCAATGTAATACGCACCACTGGCGCCTATATCACCAATCACAGCGTGCACAGGTTTTCCGGGATACTGCGCTTTCAAATCCAAGATCGCTCGATAGACGTACTCTGACTGCACAGGACTACCACCTGGTGAATTAATTTCGAGCATCACACCTCGTGAGCCTGGCGCCTCAAATGCAGCCTCCAGATTTTGTTGAATATCATAGGCGTTCGCGCTCTCGCCCGGAGCAATCACCCCATCAATCGGAACGACAGCGGTATGGGTATGCGAGCCCATCGCATCAACCGGAAGTTCTGATTGATTAATCAAGAACACACTGAGTCCGATGATGTAGCCAAAAGTAATCGTTTTAAAAAAGATGCCCCAACGTCTTGCCCGACGCTGCTCGATCGTCGATTGCGCCAACGTCCTCTCAAGCACGGACCATAAACGATCCGTTTCTTCATTTTGACGAGGATCTTTCATGGGCTCATCTCCCTCAGTCCACGGATTTTCTGCCACTCAAAACCTCTCTAATAAATGTCCGGGTCACACCCAGATTCAACCAAAAATCGATGCATCGGGTTAGGAATGGGTGCAACGACCGTCACGTCATGCCCTGTCGCTCCTTTAAAACCGATCGATCGACTGTGTAAACAGAGACCGTTAATCCCTCTCGCTCGCCATTGATCACGCGAATCATCATGCTGATATTTGGGATCCCCGAGCACAGCATGTTTGTAATAGGCAGTGTGCACACGAATCTGATGCGTCCGACCTGTCACAGGTTCAGCTTCGATCAATGTACAACCATCCAATTGCTCAAGCACATGAATCCGAGTGTGCGATCGCTTGCCATTTTCAGTGACCTGCACGATCCGTTCCCCGCCTCGCTCAAACTTCTCAAGTGGTGCCTCAACATCAACTAAATACTGCGGCCACTTTCCGGCAACTAAAGCTACATATCGTTTTTGCAAGCTTTTATCTTGGTCGCGCAGTTGCTTGTGAAGGCGACGCAAAGCTGATGGTCTGCGCGCAACTAATAAACAGCCACTGGTTTCTCGGTCCAAACGATGGACAAGCTCTAAGAATTTTTCATCAGGCCTCGCCAAGCGCAATTGCTCGATCAAACCGGTTGATAAACCAGAACCGCCATGCACAGCCAAGCCAGCAGGTTTATTCAGTACCAAGACATCTTCATCTTCGTAAATGAGCGCATCAGAGAGTTTCATCTGAATGCCGCGATGAGCGACTTGCTCCTTCGG
>RGHP01000167.1 GCA_010024125.1 Gammaproteobacteria bacterium
GATCGAAAAATTCGTTTCGTTTCGGAGACATGGTCGAGGGTGGGATGTTTCGCAACGGGGTCTTTTACTACCACAAACATAACAGCTCGACCGGAACCAAGGTAATTAATGGTGCCTGCAAATTGATCTAAGCAAGTTAGAGGATCCTACACCATCCCTTTTGACCCAAGACTTTGTCGAAACCTCTTAACTCTCGGTAATGGCACTGGTCAGCTTCATAGTCGACGATCGCGTAACCACAAAAACCAATGATTCCCGCGAAACAGAGTAGCGCAAAAAATGTTTGTTTGTGGTACCGAACCCAGCTCATTTAATGATCTCATCTTGCATGAGACTTTTATCGGTAATTCTTACGACAACTTCAATAGGTTTAATCAAATAATGTCAAAACAGCTACGGTATGTGGTGTCCATTTCCTCTACTACGTTACGAGCCCTAGACGGCACTTGAGGTCGTCTGACATCGGATGCGTGGTTACCTTAGACCCTGCTTGACGAACGAGACCTGGCAAGGAATCAGATAATATAGCCTCCAGATCATGGCTGATCGCGATCAGTCTATCGAGGTCGACAGCACACTTGTAACCGTCAAAAATTAATGCGTGGACGAGGTCTTCTGTACAAATGTTGCCTGTGGCGCCTGGCGCGTATGGACAGCCCCCAATGCCGCCGACCGATGCATCGAGACGACGGATACCAGCCGCGACACCCGCTAACGCGTTCGCAATCCCGAGACCACGCGTGTTGTGGAGATGTAGCGTGATTTCAACGCCAGGAAATTCCCCAATGGCCGCACCGCAGAGATCAAAGACTTGATTCGGGGTCGCGGTACCTACCGTGTCCGCCAAGGTCAACGAGTCGATGCCGGTATCCATGTAACGTTTTGCCCAGTCCAAGACCATCGATTCGGACACGTGCCCAGTGAATGGACAACCAAAAGCGGTGGCCAGGGTGCCGTTGACCTTAAGAGTTCCGCGGTTGGCGCAAATTTGATGGAACTGTGCGATTGAATCCTCACACGTCATCCGTAGGTTGGCCATGTTATGAGCCTCACTCACAGACATCACCACGTTCACCTCATCAAGCTCAACGGACAGTGCGCGATCGAGGCCTCTTGTATTGGGAATCAAGGCGCTATATGCCACCCCAGGCCGTCGATCGATGGCGCTCAATACAGCCTCGGCATCTGCCAGTAGGGGTACGGCTTTGGGTGACACAAAAGACGTCACCTCAATTTTTGAGAGGCCCGTCTTCGAAAGGTCGTTCAGTAATCTGACTTTATCTTCAGTCTCGACAAACTTGCCGGCGCTCTGCAGACCGTCGCGCATCCCGACTTCCTGAATATGAATCCGATCTGTAGTTGGGCTATACATCATTAACCTCCCGTCACCTTTCGGATCATCTCGTCGTCAAGTCCTAGGGCTTCAAGTACCTCTCTGTTGTGCTCACCAAGCCTCGGGCCCAGCCATTGCGTACCTCCGGGCGTCTTTGTAAGCCTCGGAACGGCCGATGGCATGCTAAGATTTAGGCCGGATTTCAACGTATGGTGTTCTATCGAGCCTCTGGCCTTAAACTGCTGGTCTTCGAAGACCTCGGCAATAGAATTAATTCCGGAGGCGGGTACCGATGCTTGCTCAAGAACATCTAACGCCCGACTCAGGCTGACCGAGGCCGACCAGGCACCGAGAATTTCATCAAGCTCGTCCGACGCGGCAGCCCTCCCGTCGTTATGCTTAAACCGCTCATCATTCGCTACGTCAGGGCGACCGATGGCATGCATCAAGCGCTGAAATATACTGTCACCGTTAGCAGCCAGCACCAGATAACGACCGTCTTGGGTAAGGTAAGTATTCGATGGCGCTATGCCCGGAAGGCTCGATCCGGTGCGCTCTCGAACGGTCCCATCGACGCCGTATTCAGGCACTAGGCTCTCCGTCACCGCCAAAACAGACTCGATCAATGACACGTCGACCACCTGTCCCTCACCGGTCTGCTCGGCGTGACGAAGGGCCATCATTGTCCCGACAACACCGTAAAGTGACGCTAACGTGTCCCCGATACTCACGCCGGTCCTCACCGGCGCCCGGTCAGGGTATCCAATCAAATATCGCAACCCACCGATCGCCTCCGCGATCGCCGCAAAACCGGGCTTACCCGCAAACGGGCCCGTCTGACCGTAGCCAGAGACTCGGAGCATCACCAGTTTAGAATTGATAGCCGAAAGAACGTCCCACCCAAGGTTCCATTTCTCAAGGGTCCCTGGTCTAAAATTCTCGACCAAAACGTCCGCGTCTTTCACAAGATTTCGCAACACTTCCTGCGCATCCGGATCCTTGAGATTTAACGTTAGCGATTTCTTATTGCGACTCTGTGAATACCACCACAGAGAGGTATCCCCGTCCATCTTGCGCCATTTTCGTAACGGGTCACCAATTACAGGGGGCTCGATCTTAATAACCTCTGCACCGAACTGAGCCAGCACCGCACCGGCATACGGGCCCGCGATCAAAGAACCCATCTCAATCACACGGATGCCCTTTAATGGGCCGTTTGCTTGGTTACCCATTGGCTAATCCTCTCCACATATTCCGCGGTTTGACGAAGAATAACGGGCAGATGTTTCGTAGTAGTCGTTAAACCCCACCCGTTCTCTAAGCTCGTCAAAATCCATCAAATGTGGTGTGGAATTTTCTGTGATGGGTAAGCAGCAAGTGAGTACCCAATACCACGTAAGACTTCGACGCTGAGTTCAGGTGTGAGACCACCTTCCACGATGTTCGCCATTTTAGGTCCCGGAAGTGATCGACAAATCTCAACCATCTCAGACTCAGTATGGGGAGCCTCAACAAACAGAATATCTGCACCCAGCTCTGCAAAATGGGCTGACCGCTCGATTGCTTCGGTGAGACCATGTTCATGACGGGCGTCAGTTCTGGCCAGAATAAGAATCTCGGGGCCTCCGGCCGAAACAAGCTCGTTCCGAGCGTCAACCGCTGCACGAATCCTGTCAAAAGACTCATCTCGTGATACAACCTCCTTACCAGGAGTGTGTCCACAGCGCTTCGGGGCGACCTGATCCTCAATCATCACTGCCGCCGCACCTGCTTGAGCGAAACCCAACACTGTCCTCCGCACATTCATCGCGTTACCGTAGCCGGTGTCGCCATCAGCGATCAGCGGAATAGAGATCGTCGAAGTTATGTGCCGAACCTGGTCGACGACTTCACCGTAACTCATTAAACCAAGATCAGGCGCACCCAACCTCGTCGCAGACGCCGCGAATCCAGACATGAAGGTGAGCGGATAATCCTCCTGCTCTATCAGTTTGGCTGATAGGGCATCAAAACAACACGGCATCAGATGACATGTGTCTTCAGCCAAGAGTCTCCGCAACACGTTTCGATCACTCATGCATCTACCACTTGAATGGGATGTAGAGAGCCAGGTCAGGCCAGATATACAGCACGAGCACACATAGCAACATCATGATCAAGAACGGCCACACGCCCGACGCGACCTCTCCTAACGAGACCTTCGCTACCGATTGGATCACATATAAATTCAATCCCACCGGGGGCGTTATGAGAGCACACTCGACCATG
>RGHP01000168.1 GCA_010024125.1 Gammaproteobacteria bacterium
CCTACGCGCGCTTTACGCCCAGTAATTCCGATTAACGCTTGCACCCTCCGTATTACCGCGGCTGCTGGCACGGAGTTAGCCGGTGCTTCTTCTAAAGGTAACGTCAGGGCTAATGGCTATTAACCATTAGCTTTTCCTCCCAATTGAAAGTGCTTTACAACCCTAGGGCCTTCTTCACACACGCGGCATGGCTGCGTCAGGCTTTCGCCCATTGCGCAATATTCCCGACTGCTGCCTCCCGTAGGAGTCCGGGCCGTGTCTCAGTCCCGGTGTGGCTGATCATCCTCTCAGACCAGCTAAAGATCGTCGCCTTGGTGAGCCATTACCTCACCAACAAGCTAATCTTACGCAGGCTCATCCAATAGCACGAGGTCCGAAGATCCCCCGCTTTCCCCCTTAGGGCGTATGCGGTATTAGCTAGCGTTTCCACTAGTTGTCCCCCACTACTGGGTAGATTCCTACGCGTTACTCACCCGTCCGCCGCTGTACTCACCCCGAAGGGCTTTCTCGCTCGACTTGCATGTCTTAGGCCTGCCGCCAGCGTTCAATCTGAGCCATGATCAAACTCTTCAGTTAAGAGTACCTGGTAAACCAGGTGATATTTTGTGCTCAGACAATCGCAAAACTGCTAAATAAATTTATACAGGTTGCTTGTCTGAAAATTTTGTCGACTTCCAGCTCAAGCACCCACACGCATTGCTTGATCAATTTTTTAAAAAACGCTCCAGAGGGCCTCTCTGAAGTGGACGCGCATTCTATCGAACCCTGCGTCTTTTGCAACCACTTTTTCACAAATTTTGCGGTTGCTCATGAGGTCTTAACCTCAAATTTGGTCGGCGCATTTTAGTGAGCTTCGCTCAGAATGCAACCTTTAATTTTTCCTTTTTTGAAACCCCTTCCGGAGAAGGTCGTCTCATCGAGGAGCGCGAATAGTACAGTGTTTTATTCGCCTTGCAAGAAGTTTTTGAAATTATTTTTCCAAGCCCTTATTGCACTCCCTCGGATCTCGAGAGAGGCGCGAAGTATAGGGACCGCGCGCACGGTGTCAACGAATTTTCACAAATTCGTCATTGATTTGTCACAGTCACTCGAACGAATCGCTTCTTACCGCATTGAAACACATGGGTTTCTCCAGAATTCACACGATACTGCAGATCTGTTTCGAGCTCACCATTAATACGTACAGCGCCCTGAGTAATAAAGCTTCGCGCTTCAGATGAACTTTTCGCCAGCCCAGTTTCTCGTAACAAAACAGCAAGGGGTACGCCGCCGTCTGCGTCGGCACTCAATGACATTTCAGGCATTTCATCAGGAATATCACCCGCTTTGAACTTGTTGCCTGCACTTTTCGATGCGCGCTCTGCCGCATCCGCATCATGGAAGCGAGTGATTAATTCTTTGGCAAGATCTGCCTTCGCAGCATTTGGCGAGACGGAACCGGATTCAACAGATGCTCTCAGCGCAGCCAACTCATCATTGCCCTTAAAACTTAATAAGTCATAGTAACGCCACATCAGGTCATCAGAAATTCCCATGAGCTTGCCGTACATATCACCAGGCTCATCATTCAGACCAACATAATTACCCAACGACTTCGACATCTTCTTTCCGCCATCCAAACCTTCAAGGATCGGCATCATCAAAATCGTTTGTGGCTTTTGCTTAGCATCACGCTGCAGCTCTCTACCCATTAATAGGTTAAAACGCTGATCAGTACCTCCAAGTTCCACATCAGCCTCAAGAGCAACCGAGTCATACCCTTGCATTAAAGGATAGAGAAACTCATGAATCGAAATTGGCTGCTCAGATTTGAATCGCTTATTAAAGTCATCACGCTCAAGCATCCGAGCAACCGTTAGCTTAGCCGCCAACCGAACAAAATCCTGCGGCTTTAGATCATTCATCCAACGACTGTTGTATTCGACACGAGTCTTTTCTTTATCCAGAATTTTAAAAACCTGCGCCGCATAAGTTTCGGCATTCTGCATCAACTGCTCTTCTGTTAACGGCTGACGCGTCTGATTCTTACCCGTTGGATCACCAATCAGACCCGTAAAGTCACCAATCAGGAAAATGACCTCATGACCCAAATCTTGGAACTGGCGAAGCTTATTAATTAATACTGTATGACCCAGATGAAGATCTGGCGCAGTAGGATCAAAACCAGCCTTGATCTTCAACGGCCTGCCGCTATCTAGCTTTTCCTTTAACTCATCTAAAGGAAGAATCTCGTCCGCGCCACGCGAAATCAGATCGATTGCGTCTTGAAGATTACGCCCATCCACTGTTGCCATAGGTACTCTCGGTTCACTTATTGAAAGCGCCATAGTGTACATAACCTCCATTCTTTTTTTATATGCAACATGCAATTGATTTGTGTACACTCGCTTAAACCAAAATTTGGAATACAAATGCGCAACCTTATCAATCGCTTAGACGCGATATGTCATCCGTTTCCAGGAGCCCATGTTCTTGGGGTGGTTAGCTCTCTTCTATTTATAGGTGCTTTAGTCGCCTGGCCGACAACCGGAGAAACCGGTAGCCAAGCCGATAAAACGATGCCAATCCCTGCGCTTTCTTTATCTCTCGAGGCAATGAAGGAGCGCGTCGCACCTGCCATTCGCTTTGATGTGCGCACTGAACGTGTTCAAGACGGTGACTCACTATCCCGACTGTTTAGTCGTCAGAATCTGAAACCACAGTTACTTCACGCGCTGACACAATCGGAAACAGGTGACGACCGAGTCTCTCGGCTCAAAGTGGGTCAGAGTGTTGAGTTTCGTTATGACAAGGACAATTCGCTTGCCGAACTTGCCGTCATTCAATCACCATTTCATCAGACAGTAGCTGTTAACAGTGAAGGTGAGTGGAGCATTGAGCAACGCCATCGCGAGCCCGAAATCTACATCGAACAAGCACAAGCAACGATTGATAGCTCCCTGTTTTTAGCCGGTGCTCGCGCAGGACTCCCTGACAACTTAATCATGGAGCTCGCCGATATCTATGGGCACGTGATCGATTTCGTCTATGAAATTCGAGAAGGTGATCGATTTATCGTGACGTTTGAAAAGCGCTATCTCGATGGCGAATTTATTGAATATGGAAATATTTTGGCAGCAGAGTTTGTTAACTCAGGAGAGTCGTTCCTCGCAGTACGTTACACAGATAGCCAAGGTGACACTGGCTACTACGATGAAAATGGCGTCAGCTTGCGGAAAGCCTTCCTACGCGCACCGCTGAACTTCAGACGAATCAGCTCGAATTTTAAACTAGCCAGGAAACATCCAATCCTCGGAAAAATGCGAGCCCACAAGGGAACTGACTACGCAGCATCATCCGGAACGCCAATTTACGCGGCCGGTGATGGGAAAATCACATTCCGTGGAACGAAAGGCGGTTACGGAAGAACAGTGATCATTAAGCACGGTAATAGCATCGAAACGCGCTATGCCCATTTGTCGCGCTATGGAAAATACAAGCCTGGGCAAAAAGTGAAACAGGGCCAAGTCATCGGTTACGTTGGCATGAGCGGACTTGCAACAGGGCCACATCTCCATTATGAAATTAGAATGAATGGCGAATCACTTGACCCT
>RGHP01000169.1 GCA_010024125.1 Gammaproteobacteria bacterium
TCAAAACTTCACTGGATGATGTTGATATGATTTCAAGCGCATACGCGAACACGGCGCCAGCTGGCCCGGATCCAATGTTTCAAATTCTGATGTTGGTTGGCTTCATTGCCATCTTTTATTTCTTGCTGTGGCGTCCACAGCAGAAGCGTGCAAAAGAGCACAAAAACCTGATCGATAACCTGGCGAAAGGTGATGAGATCGCGACAGGTGGCGGTTTAATGGGTCGTATCACCAAAGTGACAGATGATGTGATCACTGTTGAAATCGCAAACGGCGTTGAAGTGTTGGTGCAAAAGCCAGCGGTTGCCGTATTGCTCCCAAAGGGTACTTTGAAAGACTCAAACGCATAATTGGATAGGCTGTGATTCAACGCTTCTCACTCTGGAAGACGATCGTTGTGATCGTCTCCCTCGTCCTCGGTACGCTATACGGCTTACCAAACGGTTTTCCGGATGATCCGGCTGTACAAATTACGTCAAATCGCTCAACCGAAGTGTTGGGAGAGTTGGATGTCATTCGTGCCGAGGATGCACTCAAAGAAGCTGGGATCACGCCGATTGCCCGTGATTTTGAGGGCTCTCAAGCACTGATCCGTTTTGATTCGGTTGAAACCCAAATCAAGGCAAAGGGTGTGATTCAAACAGCGCTCGGCTCTGATTTTATTGTCGCTTTAAACCTCGCACCAACGACACCTGAGTGGCTTCAATCGATTGGTGCAAACCCAATGAAATTGGGCCTTGATCTTCGTGGTGGCGTGCACTTCCTAATGGAAGTGGATCTTGAAGCTGCCGTGTCACAGCGGCTCGATGCATACGCATCTGAAATTAAGCAGATGTTGCGGCAGGAACGCATCCGTTTCCGTTCGGTGGATGTGAAGCCTGGTGGTGAAATCGAGATCCGTTTCTTAAATGCTGAAACGCGTGCACAGGGCGTTGAGCGCATTCGTACCGAATATTCGGGTGCATTCGCGTACCGTGAAGCAGATCGTGACGGCGCGGCCTTTGTGAGCCTCTTATTGGCCGAGGGCGAACAAGCAAATATTGAAGACTATGCTGTTAGCCAAAACTTAACCACGCTCCGTAATCGGGTGAATGAACTTGGTGTGTCTGAACCACTGGTTCAGCGCCAGGGCCGAAACCGGATCGTTGTTGAATTGCCAGGTGTGCAAGACACTGCAACCGCAAAACGGGTCTTGGGTGCGACGGCGAATCTTGAGTTCCGACTTGAAGCGCTCCCCGATGCGCCAGTCCGCGAAACGCAGCAATTCAAATTCCGCGCGAATGAGCGGGTCGCTCAACTTGAGCGCGATATCATCACAACAGGTAATTCTGTGAGTGATGCACGTTCCAGTTTTGATGAAAACGGCATGCCCCAGGTCAATATCAACCTTGACGCGTCCGGTGGTCGCCGGATGGCTGATGTCACCAAGACATCGGTTGGGCGTCGGATGGCCGTGATCTTTATCGAGTCACGGACTCGCAATGAGATCGATCGCCAAACAGGTGAGATGACGCAGGTTCGCTATAAAGAGCAGGGCATCATTTCGTTGGCGACGATTCAGGCAGTCCTTGGTAATCAATTCCGTATCACCGGCCTTGATAACGCACGTGAAGCATCTGAGTTGGCTTTGTTGCTGCGTGCGGGTGCGTTGGCAGCACCAATTTATTTTGTGGAAGAGCGAACCATCGGTCCGAGTCTTGGTGCTGAGAACATCGAGCGAGGCTTGAACTCCGTCATCATCGGTTTTGTATTGGTCATGCTCTTCATGATTGCCTTCTATCGTGGTTTTGGTGTCATCGCAAACGTCGCTCTGGCAGTGAATGTGGTGTTACTGGTTGCGATCATGAGCTTGTTCCAAGCAGTTCTCACACTCCCGGGCATCGCGGGTATCGTGTTGACCGTGGGTATGGCGGTCGATGCGAACGTGCTGATTTTTTCGCGGATTCGTGAGGAGCGGATGCGAGGGCTTGCCGATCCGCAAGCAATCCGCGTTGGTTTTGAGCGCGCATTCGTCACAATTCTTGATTCGAACATCACTACTTTACTTGTCGCCATTATCCTTGCCGGAATTGGCTCAGGCCCAGTGAAGGGTTTCGCGATCACGTTGGCTATTGGTATTTGCACCTCGCTCTTTACTGCGACCTTGGTGACACGTTTACTCGTTGAAGGCCTTTTCGGTCACCGTCACTTACCGAAGTGGGCTTTGTAATCATGCGTATGGAAACTCCTTCAATTAACTTTATGGCCGCTCGCAACATTGCGGGGTTGGTCTCAATCATTGCCGTCATTGCTTCAGTCGCACTGATTGCGATGAACGGGCTGAGTTTCGGTCTCGATTTCACGGGTGGCTCATTGGTCGAGCTTGAGTTCGCAAAAGAGCCAGCGCTTGAAACAGTTCGAGAAATCTTAGTGAGTGCAGGTTTCCCTGATGCAGTCGTGCAGGCATTTGGCGCACCAACGGATGTGATTGTGCGGCTCGCTCAAGACAATGCACCTAAAGCGGGAGACGATGTCTTTGCTGCGCTTCAAGCGGCTGGTTTTGAGGTGGAATTGTTACGATCTGAGTTCGTCGGCTCCGCAGTTGGTGAAGAGCTGAGAGAGCAAGGTGGACTCGGCTTATTGCTCGCGCTCGGTATTGTGATGCTCTACGTCGCGTTCCGTTTCCAGTTCAAGTTCTCTGTGGGTGCAGTGGTTGCATTGGTTCACGATGTCTTGATCGTTCTAGGGATCTTTGCATTATTTGGGCTCGACTTCGATCTGACCGTGTTGGCTGCAGTCCTTGCAGTGATTGGTTATTCACTGAACGATTCAATCGTTGTGTCAGACCGTATTCGTGAAAATTTCCGGATCATGCGCACAAACGACTCGCTGAGGGTCATGAACGACTCGATTAACCAAACACTGAGCCGGACGTTGGCGACATCGATGACCACCTTGTTGGTCCTTTTTGCGCTCCTTTTCCTTGGCGGTGAGTTGATCCACAACTTCGCGCTCGCCTTGACCATCGGTGTGGCAGTGGGAACGTATTCGTCGATTTACGTTGTGACAGTCGTTCTTCTAATGATGAATATTTCTCGGGATGACCTGTTGGTCCCTGAGAAAGAGCAAGAGATCGACGATCGCCCTTAGGATTCAGTGCCTAAAGTCAATCGACTTCCCCCGTCTGCGTGACTTTTGGTATGTCGTGATAGCGTCTTCAAAGGGATCGGTTCCACTGCATGGTTTGGTTGGCGCTTGTTAGGAGTGCGCTCTTTATTCGCCGAGTTCGAAGGCAGTGGGTCCTCGTCTGGCTTATCCTCCGCTCTGATTCACTTATTGGAGCATGTTTGTCCAACGTAATGGACAAACCTTGGTGTGCCCAGTTAACTAGACGCAAGAGGAAGGTCTCAACAATCTCTTTGGGTTGATAACTATTCACAGATCGCTCGCTCGGCCATCGATGCGCGATCATCGCTTGATAAGCGTAATACCTAGCAATCATTTCTCGCCTTTTGAAGGACTTGAGCCCGAAAATCGATCCCAACAGTCAATTTAAGGGCGGCAAAAACTGGCCGTTTTCGTAAAAGTTCC
>RGHP01000170.1 GCA_010024125.1 Gammaproteobacteria bacterium
GTAGCCGTCTTTACCCGCACGGACAGAGAAGTCATAGGGGTGATCGAAAACGAAGGACTCGTCATTGAACAGGTTCATTACCGTCGGGCAATTGGTGGTCGCGACAATCAACGCTCGGTCAGTCCCGCTCCCATTGAAGTGTCTATACTTCGCGTTTAGAGGGATCGCGAATAGGCTGCGAGGGCCCCACTCGAACAAGTGTTTCGATCCGTTTGCCAATTCAACCTGCGTGGATCCGTGTCCCTCGAGGACATAGATCACTTTTTCGAACAAGTGTTGCTGGACCGCAGTTGATCCTCCCTTGGCAATCTCGAACAAGAACATGCTCGAGAAATCCCCACGGCCCTTCAGATGAACCGCGGCACCATCACAACCAAAGCGATCCCATGGCTTCACTGGCACCTCGAAAAGATCGATACCAATATCTTCGACGACAGGTACGCCTTCTCCGTTTACCCACTCTAAGTAGGGATCAATACCATAGCGAGGTTCACCGATAGCCATAACTTCTCCTAATGTTCCGCGTGCTGAGCTGTGTCAAACACGAGTGATTTGATAACTAATGGGATGACGCCGGGGGGGCTAATCAACTCCCCAACGTCAATGAAATCGAGGTCAGAAAGGACGACCCCATCCAGCGACAATACGTTGGCGCCTTTACTTAACTCTTTACTCAATATCCGCCCCAAAAGACGGCCAACGTCACCGTCAATCACAACCACCAAGGGCGCAACTCTCTCAGGACAACACAGCGCTTGATCAATCGCATCAGCGATGGCTTTCAGGCGTTGATAACTTGGGTCCCCTTTCCACTCAAAAGCGAGAGCGATAGGACTGTCTCGATCAACGTCCCTCATTCGGCAAGCGCTAATAATTTCCTCGGCAATAACTTCGACATCAATGCTCTCGACCGACAGATCAATGTTTGGATGGACTACCGGGACGTTCCGCAACGGCAAGAAATCGAGGCTATCTGCGTAGATCGTCTTACCTGAGACCTGAACGGTAAACTGTGACGCGCCGATTACCGTGGCTCTTATTCCATGCTGGACATCGACTATATGTGGCACTCTCGGTGCATCTTCCAACTGATGCCTCAGCTCGTTCGCTAAATCAAAGGCCAGATCTCCCAAGGGCTTGGTCTCGCGGTCATAGATGAACTCGGACACACCCCCTGAAAAACTCATCTCATCTGGCACAACCGACCAAGCAAGAGGCTCCGTAAGGATTAATTCATCGACAAGTTGATCATTTGTAGATCTCGAAATAATCGCTACAAGTACCTCAGCGAGCCTTGTTACTATTTGTTGTCGGTGGAGGTTTGAGATCTCTGAAATATCATCAAATCTGATCTCGAGGTTATTGCATACCGTACGAATCGAATCATCGCAGCGTACCCAGTTTCCCTGCTCATCAGTCGCCATCAACCGGCCCCCGACCGCACAGGCCGCTATGGATACAATTTTACCCCGGTCGATGAGCGCAAACTTCGTGGTACCACCGCCAATGTCGACATGTAATGTGACCGTTTTTAAACGTCTCGAGCGTTCGACTGCACCGGACCCATGCGCGGCCAATACACACTCAAGACGGTGGCCAGCGGTCGCACAAACAAACTTGCCTGCCTGCTGGGCAAATAGTTCATCAATCGCCTTCGCGTTGGAGCGTTTGATTGCCTCGCCCGTCAGAATCACTGCACCCGAGTCCACGTCATGTTTGTGCAGCCCCGCATCGAAATATGCGTGCTCAATGAAACCACCCAACGCATCAGCATCGATGAGTCCGTTATCAAGGAACGGCGTAAACCGGATCGGAGACTGCCAGAGAATCTCTCGCTTAATTACCTCGTAACGGCTTGATAAGCCTTGGGTCCGACGTTGCAGGTGGACCTTGGCAAAGATTAAGTGAGACGTGGACGAACCGATGTCGATACCGACCGTGACAAGCTCTATGTGCTCCTGCTCCCAGATCGAGTCGGCCACGGCCTTCTTGGTCTGGACAGATGGGTGATGGTCGTGCCCCTCGTGGGCAATGAGTGGATTCATTAAAACCTTAGATATCTAACTAATGTGTTAAAAAAAGCGCCAGTCAACCTGGCGCCTTTTTCCTCGATTAACGAATCGCGTCAATCACCTGCTTAATGACCTCTTCTGGAGTGTCATAGGCAGTGTTCACGAGGCTCGCCACTCGCTTGCCAGTAATTGGTGCGAGTTCGAATCCACCCTTCGCCGCGTCAGCAAGGAACTCTGGATCCTTCATGGTCGCGGTGAACGCAGCCTGCAATGCTGCCGCACGATCAGCAGGAACCCCTGGAGGCGCTACGTAAGGACGGCCTAAACCCTGACGAGCAAACATCAGGTTCAACATCTGGCTCTGCTTTTTAGCGTTAAATGAAGGCACGAGATCCATCACCAATGGCGTGTTAGGGAGCTCATCATGCTTCTCGGTAGACATTTGCATCAAAATGACGAGGTCTCCACTCTCTAGCAGATCCTTGTTCTTAGACTTAACCGACGACCAAGACCAGCCACAACGTGCGTCAAGCTCTCCAGCAATCATCGCCTTGACGATGTCTGAGCCACCACCATATGGCCCAACGACCTTAAAGTTGGTGCCAAGAACAGCGTTCAAGAGCTTAGGAAACTGCTCTGTATCCGAACCACTCCCATTACCACCCGTCAACACCTCACGTGTCTTGAGATCTTTCCAGGACTTGATTCCGGTGCGCTTGACTGTCGCGCAGATTGAGACCTCGTTATTCGCTGATCCGACCCAGTGGAACTTGTTCGCCTTAAACTTGGCTTTATCGTTTCCGAGCAGCGGTTCGAATGGTGCACCCCGGGAGATCGCACCGAACACTGTGCCGTCCTGTGGGGCACCTTCCCAGAGCCAGTTGGTCAGCTTCACGCTTCCTGCGCCTGGCATGTTCTTAGGAACAACGTTAGGGTTGCCCGGGATGTGTTTACCCATGTGACGAGCAATCAATCGTGCGTATCCGTCATACCCACCGCCTGGCTTGTAGCCAATATAAAGCTCGACGTCTTTTCCTTTATAGAAGTCTGCTACGGCGTCCGCCAATACTCCCGCCGAAGCGGTAACACAGGCCAGACCGATCACTGCAGATTGAAGAAGTTTTTTCATTATTATTCCTCGTTTGGTTTTGCAAATTTTCTGCATTACACAGACTAGATAATTCCGGATGAAATGTAACCGTTGGCTCATACCATTTTTATCTTGGTCAACACTTCACCCGGTCTTTCTAGACCTTAAATAGTCGGTATGACTCCCCTTAACTCTGGGAAGACCGATCTAATCACTGACTCAGGCCAAGCGATATGGAACCCTTGGTCGAACACAAAATAAATCAAACAACCAATGACGACCACGTATGCCAGTGTCATGCGCGACGATTCCGCGCCCCGTATCCGCATGTAGCCAATAATAAACAAGGTTGTCGCAAGCAGTATCCCTCCTATCCACCAAGCGAACAGGAAACCGCAGAGCCAGGTGAAAAATTCAAGGACTCGCAGGTTGTATGCCTTTCGACCTAAATCACCCAGATCA
>RGHP01000018.1 GCA_010024125.1 Gammaproteobacteria bacterium
ATCCGGTCAATGTGCCAAGCGGCATCATTTACCGCCATCAAAGCATATGCGAGCCCCTTTGGGCGGCTCGCCAAACGCTGAACCGTCATACGCTCAACCCGAGGATGGGTTGAGCGATTTGGTGAAATAAGATCCAAAAATTGAGTCACGCCAATCACCGGATCATCTTCCGTTAACAGTGAGGCGGAAGCTTCAGCATACCGTGACCGAAGCTCTCGCAATGCATCAAGCGATGCACGTTCTAGAAGTGCGGGCTCCAAGAGCACCATATCATCGACGACGCCAGGATTGAGCGCATTGACCATCAACGCAATCAGTCCACCAAAACTATACCCGACCATCTGGCACCGGCTAACTGAGAGCTTATCGAGGACTGCATCAAGGTCACCGGCAACGATGCTGACTGTGATGGGACGATCTTCAAAATCATGGGCGTGTGATCGACCCATGCCGCGCAAGTCAGGACAGATTATTCGACGATAGGACTGAAACGCAGAAAGCATTGGATACCACGTCGCTTCAGAAGCAACACCAGCACCGTGCAGTAAAACGAGATCGCCCACACCGTCTGCATTTTCGGCGATATGAACGGCTATTCGATAATCTTCATGGTCGATAAATCGGACGGCAACAGAAGGTTGTGATCTCAAAGCAATGGGACGTCAACTGACTCAAAAATTCTCTCAGCTTCGGCGCGACCTTGGCTTCTAAGAAACTTACCAATCACTTCACGCGACAGGTGGGGCGCAAACAAATTAACGAATCGATACATATACCCGCGCAAGAACGTGCCTCTGCGGAATGCTATTGATGTAACACTTGGGCTGAACAGATGACTCGCATTAACGGTTACCAAATCGCCGTCTGTTTGCGGATCGTGCGCCATATCAGCGACGATTCCGACACCGAGACCCAACCGAACGTATGTTTTAATGACATCGGCATCAGCCGCTGTGAACACAACTTTCGGAGACAGACCCTCTTGCTCAAAAGCCTCATCAAGGCGTGAGCGTCCAGTAAAACCGAACACATAGGTTACGATCGGATGACGCGCTAGCTCAGCCAGTGTCAACGGCCCATCAAGTTGGGCCAATGGGTGGTCTTTCGGAACGATAACTGCTCGATTCCATTGATAGCATGGCATGAGCAATAAGTTTGAAAAATGCTCCAAACCTTCTGTAGCGATCGCGAAGTCAACATCACCACCAGCAGCCATTTCAGCAATTTGCGCCGGAGTTCCCTGTTGCATTTGTAATGACACTTCAGGGTATTCGCTCATGAATTGATTAATGATTGGTGGAAGGACATAGCGCGCCTGAGTGTGCGTTGTCGCAATCGACAGCACGCCCTTAGTCTCATCCGAAAATTCCTGGGATATCTGCTTGATCGCATCGACTTTGTGGAGAATTTCGCTTGCGACACGCAATACTTCTTCACCTGCGGGAGTGATAGAGACAAGGTGTTTACCGTTTCGTGCAAACACCTCAACACCCAATTCTTCCTCAAGCAGGCGAATTTGCTTGGAAATCCCTGGCTGAGATGTGAATAGGCTTTGTGCTGTAGCGGAAACATTTAGGTCGTGGTTAGCGACTTCACAAATATATCGAAGCTGTTGCAGTTTCATTTAATTATCGGCTTCTTGACATAACTCAATAACAATTTCGGTAGAACGCGGCTTATAACCGTTTTATACTAACCTTTCCCATCATAATAACCACAACACGCAGTGAAGTCGCATTTTTTTCATGAACGGGCTCATTTCGCTCGTCTCATCCTTTGGAATGCTTCCACCCGCGCATATAACTATTTAGACTAAATATAGATGTTTTTGTCATAAAAGGAAGGAACAGGATGTCTAACGCTGTAGCACACCCTGCGTATGACTACAGGACCGTTCGCCATTTCGCGATCATGTCTGTTGTTTGGGGTATCGTTGGAATGGCTGTCGGTGTTCTCATCGCGGCTCAGTTGGTCTGGCCGGATCTACTTGCATCGGAATGGACTCACTTCGGACGACTTCGTCCGCTGCACACAAACGCCGTAATTTTTGCGTTTGGTGGCTGCGCGCTTTTCGCGACTTCATATTATGTAGTCCAACGGACATGTCATGCGACCCTAGCATTTCCAAATCTCGCTCGATTCACTTTCTGGGGATGGAATCTCGTCATAGTCTTAGCAGCGATCACGCTTCCTCTTGGAATGACAACAACGCACGAATATGCTGAGCTCGAATGGCCAATTGATATCTTAATTGCAGTCGTTTGGATCTCATATGCTGTCGTGTTCTTCGGAACAATCGCGAAACGAAATACATCACATATCTATGTAGCGAACTGGTTCTTCGGCGCATTTATCCTGGTGATTGCCGTTTTACACATCGTCAATAGCGTCCAATTCCCTGTCAGTTTTACAAAGTCATACTACGTCTGGTCTGGTGCAATGGATGCAATGATCCAGTGGTGGTATGCACACAATGCGGTTGGCTTCTTCCTTACTGCTGGCTTCCTCGGAATGATGTACTACTTCGTTCCTAAACAAGCTGGTCGTCCGGTGTACTCATACCGTTTGTCGATCGTCCACTTCTGGGCCCTGATCGCAACGTACATGTGGGCTGGTGCGCACCATCTCCATTACTCAGCACTTCCCGATTGGGCGCAATCAGTTGGTATGGTGATGTCGATCGTGCTTCTTGCGCCAAGTTGGGGTGGAATGATCAACGGTGTGATGACCCTATCAGGCGCATGGCACAAACTCCGCACAGATCCGATTCTTCGATTCCTCGTTGTGTCGCTCTCGTTCTATGGCATGTCAACATTTGAAGGTCCGATGATGTCGATCAAGACAGTGAACGCACTGTCTCATAACACGGACTGGACAATTGGACACGTGCATTCCGGTGCATTGGGCTGGGTCGCGATGGTCGCTATCGGCTCCCTGTATCACTTGATTCCGAAAGTCTTGGGCATCGCTCAAATGTACTCGACTCGATTGATCAACCTGCATTTCTGGCTAGCAACTATCGGCACTGTACTGTACATCGCAGCGATGTGGGTCAATGGCATCATGCAAGGCTTGATGTGGCGAGCAGTTAACCCTGATGGAACGCTTACTTACAGTTTCGTGGATAGTCTCGAAGCAAGCTACCCAGGTTACGTTGTTCGCGTAATCGGTGGTGCATTCTTCCTGCTGGGTATGGTGATCATGCTCTATAACGTTTACATGACCGTAAACGATGCGAAAGAACAGGACACGATTCGTGATACCAGTGAACCAGAGCCAGCGCTAGCATAAGGAGTTCTCCGTGAAAGCACATGATTATATTGAAAAGCGCCTTGGACTCCTCGGAGCACTGATCGTTGTTGTAATCAGCTTTGGTGGATTAGCGGAAATCGTTCCGCTATTCCATATGTCAAAGACAACAACGCCGATCGAGGGCATGAAACCGTGGTCAGCACTACAATTAGAAGGTCGAGACATCTACATTCGTGAAGGCTGTCACGTTTGTCATACCCAAATGGTTCGCCCATTCCGCGCGGAAACTGAACGCTATGGCCACTACTCAGTTGCTGGAGAGTCAGTTTGGGAACGTCCGTTCTTGTGGGGCTCTAAGCGAACTGGTCCAGATTTAGCACGTGTTGGCGGCAGATATTCTGATGACTGGCATCGAGCGCACATGTACAACCCACGTGACGTTGTCCCTGAATCGAACATGCCTGCGTTTCCATGGCTTTTCCAGAACAGACTTTCCGGTGAAGACACCGCTCAAAAAATGCGGGTCATGCAAACCCTCGGTGTCCCCTACACTGATCAAGAAATCGAAAGCGCTCGCGAAGCTGTTCGCGGCAAAACCGAAATTGAGGCGCTAATTGCATATTTGCAAGGCCTCGGAACAGTAATGAAAGGTCAATAAGGATGACGTATTACGACTGGCTTGGAGTATTGAGTGTTGTCATGCTGACCATGTTCATCGCCATTGGTTGGTGGGCTTACAGCCCAAAAAACAAAACCCGGTTTGATGATGCAGCAAACTCAATCCTCGAGAACGATCCAGTCGACCCATCGAATGGAGATAAACACTGATGTTTAATGATTCACTACCGACCTTTTGGAGCATTTGGGTCGCCATTATCACATTGCTCGTGATTTTCGGATGCTTATGGCTAGTCATGGCTGTAAAGAAGTCTGAAAAATATAAGGAAGAGACTGAAAACACCGTTGGTCACGCGTTCGACGGTATTGAAGAATACGACAACCCGCTACCACGCTGGTGGTATATGAAGTTCCTCGGAACGATTGTTTTTGGTTTGGGTTATTTGGTTCTTTACCCAGGTCTCGGAAACTTCCAAGGCATCTTGAATTGGTCATCAACCGGCCAGTGGCAAGAAGAAATGGCGGCAGCTGAAGTCAAATATGGTCCGGTCTTCGCGGCCTTTGGTGACAAATCCATAGAAGAACTCGCAACAGATCCTGCCGCACTCGAAGTGGGTGGACGCCTGTTTGCGAACAATTGCGCCGTTTGTCATGGCTCAGGTGCGAAAGGCGCGTACGGCTTCCCAAATCTCACTGATGAAGATTGGCTGTACGGTGGTTCACCTGAAAAAATCAAAGAATCTTTAAATATCGGTCGTATGGCAAATATGCCGGCTTGGCAGGGAATTTTAGGTGATGCAGGCATTGAGGAAACGGCACATTACGTTGTTAGCCTCTCCGGTCGTGCGCACGATGAAGCGCTCGCTGCCAAAGGCCAAGCGCATTACCAGCAGTATTGTGCTGCGTGTCACATGCCAACAGGTCAAGGCATGCAAATGCTTGGAGCACCAAATCTAACGGACGACGTTTGGCTGTATAAAGCACCAAACCTGACCGTACTTGAATCTGTCAAGCAAACCTTACGGCACGGACGCCAGGGTGTGATGCCCGCGCAGCTTCCACGTCTGGGTGAAGATAAAGTTCATCTACTCACCGCATACGTTTATAGCCTAAGCCAGCAGTGACCGCATGAGCGACCGTATCCCAACGGTTGAGGGTCATACAGATGCCGGTGAGCGCCTTGCTCATCGGCACACCCCAGCCTACCAAACCAAACAAGGTGTCTACACACGAGGAACTTCCGGATTTTTCCAGAATGTTCGCCTCACAGCAGGACTTGTCATGCTGTTTATGTACTACCTGTTTCCATGGTTGAATTGGGGTGACCGTCAAATGGTCTGGTTCAATCTGCCAGACCGTCAATTTTATGTTTTTCATGCTACGTTTTGGCCACAAGACCTTGTTTTACTGTCTTGGCTTTTGATTATCTGTGCATTTGGCTTATTTTTTGTCACCGTATTTGGTGGCCGGATATGGTGTGGTTATACCTGCCCACAGACTGTTTGGACCCAAATTTTCATGGCCATCGAACGCCACACCGAAGGCGAACGCAACGCGCGGATTAAACTCGATAAAGGCCCGATGACCCCAAGCAAGTTTAGAAAAAAACTGGCTAAGCACACCTTATGGCTTGGTGTTGCTTGGGCGACAGGGTTTACATTTGTCGCTTACTTCATCCCAGCTCGTGAGCTTGTGATTGATCATTGGACTGGACAAGCGTCTGCCGCTGCATACCTGTGGATTGGGCTATTCACAATCGCTACCTACCTTAACGCTGGGTTCCTGCGAGAAAAGGTTTGCATCCACATGTGACCCAGAGGTAGTCGCAAACGGACCGGCGATTCAAACAATTCCCAAGGCGACTGTGTCGACTGCGGCCTATGTGTCCAAGTCTGTCCGACAGGGATTGATATCCGAGATGGCCTACAATACGAATGCATCCAATGCGCGCTGTGTATTGATGCCTGCAACTCCATCATGGATAAGATGAATTACGAACACGGGCTTGTCCGCTATGCAACAGAGCATGAGCTCGGTGGCGGGAAGACCCATTGGTTGAGACCGCGTCTGGTCGGTTACGGCATAGCCATGGTGGTCATGTGCATCGCATTCACCTATGCATTGACTCACCGCAGTACTGTTGAAGCAAAAATCGCACGTGACCGTGGCGCCCTTTTCCACGAGACAAAACGAGGTGATATCGAAAACACCTATACCTTGACACTCTTCAACAAAACCTCCTTTAACGAGATCTATGAAGTGAACTTCCAGGGTCACCCAAGTGCTCGACTCATCGGTCCAGCAAGCCTTGAGTTGGCTCCAGGGCAAACGCGTGTTCAGATCTACCAGGTACAAATTGCACCAGACATGCTGGCCAACTCGCGATTACCAATCAGTTTTATTATTGAACCTGCGAAGCATCCTGAAAATGAGGTTACAATTGAGTCTTCCTTTATAGGACCTGATCGGTGGAAATGAATAAGCCAAACCCTTGGTACAAAGAACCATGGCCTTGGTTCTTTTTGGCCCCAATCACAGCATCTATGATTGTGGGTTTCAGCATGCTCGGTGTCGCCATCGATACCAATGATGGCCTCGTGACCGACGATTATTATCGACAGGGCGTTCTCTATAACGAGAACCTCGAACGTGATGTAAAGGCAAAGGAACTTGGGATCACGGGATCATTGACAATGGACGAGTTGACCGGCGATGTGCTGCTCACCATTGATTTTGGGCAAGCAGAACCTTCCGCAACGATCGATGGTGCCTTTCGGAGCCCAACCCGAGCGCGTGACGACATTCTATTCAAATTAGAAGCAGTCAAACCAGGGTTCTACCTTGCTTCGATTCCTTCAATGGCGCCTGGTCCACGCAATCTAGAATTAGTCGCACCAGACAACTCCTGGCGAATTACGTCCAGAGTTCTGTTGCCACTGAAAGAGCCATTGAGCGTTGCCCCCTAGCGAACAGCGTTGCTTCCACTGCGGAGACATCTGTCCCGCCGACGAAACCATTCACCGTACAGTCGACGGTCAAGATCAGCTGTTGTGCTGTCATGGCTGTGCTGGTGCAGTCGATTGGATTCAGGCACAGGGACTCACATCGTTTTATCAGTATCGTGATACCAACGCACCCAAGCCAGAACAACAAACGCATTGGTCCCTATTTGATAACAGAGAGTTTCTAGAACAGCACACGATTGCGCTTGATGAGGGGAAACTCGAGATTGAACTGTCGATTCCTCAAATCCGCTGTGCGGCATGCACATGGCTTCTTGAACGCGTGCTCGAGGCGACAAGCGGAGTGGCCGCAAGTCACGCGCATCTCGGACGTCAAACACTCACCATCCGCTGGGACCCAAATCAAGCGAGCCTCGCAGCGATTTTAAATCAACTCGACCAACTCGGTTATACAGCGACCTTATTAACTGATGAGTCTGCGTTTCAAGAGCGAAAAAACGAACGCCGAAAAATCATTAAACGCATCGGTATTGCGGCCATTGGAACAATGCAAGTGATGATGGTTGCAACAGCTTTGTACGTTGGCGAAGCCTCATTCATCGATGAAGACCAAAGAGGCTTCCTTCGCTGGATTTCGCTACTGATGTCCATTCCTGTGATGATGTACTCCGCGCAACCATTCTTCGCAGGCGCGTTAACAGACCTAAGAAACAAACATTTAGGTATGGATGTTCCTGTCGCAATTGCACTGTCACTTGCCTGGACTGCTTCGATCATTGCCACGGTTACTGGGCTTGGCGAAGTGTATTTCGACTCTGTGGCCATGTTTACTTTGTTTCTTTTGACTGGGCGATTTTTAGAACTGAGCGCTCGTCACAAGGTCTTGGATACGCCTGTCGAATCCCGCCCGATGCCAATGACGCTTGCGAGATCTCGGCCTGATGGTCAGTTTGAACAAGTTCCGGTGTCTGCGTTAAAGCCTGGTGATCGCATTCAACTTGGCGCAGGACAACAAACGCCTGTGGATTTGACACTCCTATCTGATGCGGCATCAGTTGATACTCAGGCGCTCACCGGTGAATTTGAGCCTGTTTCCGTTTCTCACGGTGATGAAATTCTCGCCGGTTCAGTCAATGGCTCAAGCGTCATCGAAGCTCGGATCTTAAGGATTGGGAAAAACGCCTTTCTCGGTCGCCTCGAGCATCTTGCACGACAGGCTGAGACAGTCGAAACCCCCGAATCACGGTGGATCGAGCCACTGATTCGTTGGTTCATTGCATCAGTCCTGACTCTGTCAACAATGACATTCGCTCTCTGGTGGTCGACAGATCCTGAACTTGCTTTCGAACATGCCCTCTCTGTTCTGGTTGTCACCTGTCCTTGCGCTTTGTCTCTCGCAATTCCAACCGCGTGGACAGTAACCATTCGTCGCATGGGCATTTTGTTACTCAACCCCACGCATTTACTTGCATTCGCGCGGTCAAGGCAGTGGTTCTTTGATAAGACAGGTACGCTGACCGAGGGCCAATTTCAACGCCTCGCGACCACAACTTTAACGGATATTGATGAAGACCGAGCACTGTCCATTCTGAGTGGTCTCGAACAGGGAACTGCTCATCCGATCGCTCGTGCATTTAGTGACATTCCACCTGCCCGAGTTGAAAACATCACACATATCCCAGGCAAGGGCATTCAAGGATTCTTCGATGGGAAGGCGTATGAAGTTCGCCAATCAACGCCTAATGAGATGAATCCTGAATTTCCACAAGCCCTACAAATCACTCTAGTTCGAGAGGGCGATGCACTGTTAAATATTGCCCTTGATGACACCATTCGCACTGATGCAGCGCAAACTATCTCAGAATTAAAAGAGCTCGGTATTAAGGTGACGCTTCTTAGCGGAGATCGAAATGAGCGAGTACAGTCGGTCGCCAAATCACTTAACATCAACGATGCCCTCGGCCAACTTCACCCAGAGCAAAAACTCGCGTACTTAAGCGATATCAAAGATTCATCAGTCATGATCGGTGATGGCTTGAACGATGCGCCTGTTCTCGCTGCAGCCAATGGAAGCGTAACTTTTGCGCAAGCCTCAGATCTTACTCGCCTCTCGGCGGGCGCTGTTCTGTTGTCACCCGAACTCAAAAGCTTGATCAGGCTCAGAGACACAGCACAAAAAACGACTCAAGTAATCCGTCAGAGCCTGTTCTGGGTTTTAGTCTACAACGTGATCGCGGTACCCTTTGCCATGGCTGGTTTTGTGCCGCCTTGGCTTGCTGCAATCGGTATGTCTGCATCCAGCCTCTTCGTCATCACGAACGCGTTAAGGCTTAATCGGATCTCATGAACGCAATCTACGCCCTCATCCCGCTCTCCATCATCTTATTAGCACTCGCAATTTGGGCATTTAATTGGGCGGTTAAAAGTAAACAATTTGACGATCTTGAACGTCCAGGATCTGACATTCTGTTCGATGATGATGACGAACTGCACAAGCGTGCAATCGAAGAAGAGCGTAAGCGACGCAAGTCAAATGATTAACCAACTCTGTACTGATCCGATCGGGGCTGGAGCAGCTTTCCTGATTGGACTGTTTGGTTCAGCGCACTGCTTAGTCATGTGCGGCGGAATTACCGCAGCCTTTAGTCTTTCGATCCCTGAAAAAGATCGCCAAGGTCTTCGTTTCTGGACACTCATTACCAGCGCCTCATTCGGGCGGGTGGTCTCATACACACTGCTCGGTATCCTATTTGGACTTCTCGGCGGATGGCTTCGTGGTGACCATGAAATCTTTGTCATCGTATTCAGGCTCTTTGCCGGAATCGTTTTAATTCTCATGGGTCTCTGGATCAGTCAGTTATGGCGAGGCGTTCAAGCGATTGAACAACTCGGTAATCGGTATATCACCCCTCTCGTTCAGACACTGCGCTCAAGAGCATCTCCTGACACACTCCGAAACGCTTTCCAATACGGACTTGCATGGGGCTTCTTACCCTGTGGATTAGTTTACTCCGCGCTTCTGTGGTCGGCGTCAACTGCACACGCAGGCCAAGCAGGTACACAAATGTTTTTATTTGGGCTTGGCACCTTGCCGGCCATTTTAGGTGCAGGCTATTTGAGTGCGCATGTTAGCTTTGCTTTGAAGAGTCGCCTGTTTCGACAGATCTCAGGCGCCCTCGTGATACTTTATGGTGCTTGGACGATAGCACCGCTTGTTTGGATGATCTGAGCATCATTTGTTTGGACTTCAACCCATGGATTCAGTTCGGCTTCAGCCAATGCTTCCCGAATCTCAGAGGCATCATCCAATGGATTATCACGCCGATATGTAAGCAAATCATCTGGGTTTGGACTGTCAAACGGGTGTAGCTCCGTATCCATCAAGTGTGATGGCACAACGTTTTGCAAACCACGAAATAGATTTTCAACGCGCCCGGGATAGCGTTTCTCCCAATCTGCAATCATTGCTTTAATCTCAGCACGCTTGAGATTTGGCTGAGAGCCGCAGAGATTGCATGGAATGATCGGATAGCTTTGATCCTCAGCAAACTGCGCCAAATCAGACTCTTTACAATAGGCCAGCGGCCGAATAACAACATACCGCCCGTCGTCCGAGACAAGTTTTGGCGGCATCGTTTTCATTTTCGATCCGAAGAATAAATTCAGAAACAGGGTTTCAACAATGTCATCCCGATGATGTCCTAGCGCGATTTTCGTAACACCATTCGCTTCCGCAAACCCATAGAGTGTTCCGCGACGGAGCCGTGAACATAACGCACAAGTCGTTTTCCCTTCGGGAACGACTCGTTTCACCGTTGAATAGGTATCGCGCTCAATGACATAAAATGGAATGTCTTTCGTCGCCATGTAGTCAGGCAATACATGTTCTGGGAAGCCAGGTTGCTTTTGATCAAGGTTCACTGCGATCAAATCAAACGACACGGGCGCTGACTTTCTCAACGAGATCAGCATATCAAGTAACGCATAACTGTCTTTGCCGCCAGACAGGCACACCATGACTTTATCGCCCTCTTCGATCATTCGATAGTCTCCTATCGCCTGACCAGTGAGACGTCTCAATCGCTGTTGGCGCTTCGCTCGTTCAAACGCCTTTGAATCATGTGATCGTGTCATCGGCTCCGCTTCAGTTTGACATAGGCCATCGCTACGGTTGTTGCATCGCCAAGTGCAGTATGTCGTCCAAATACCGGAACATTAAGATCCTCGATGATCTCTTCAAATCCGAGGTGTGGGACAGCATCAGGGCGCTTACTCACAACGGCCTTTCGGTAGACATCGGCAAACTCAATGATTTGGTTTGGCAACGAAAATCCGAGAAGTGGCTTGGTGTAGCGATCCAAAAATTTTAGGTCGAATTGAATATTGTAACCGAGGATCGGTCGATTCCCGATAAATTCGATCATCGCCATCACGGCTGTGTCGATTGCAACCGCGTCATTGAGGTCCACTTTCCTGATTCGGTGCACGCGAATCGCATCCTCTGACAACCATTCACCATGATCGATCATGGCTTCAAACGCATCACCGGTGTTGATTTTATTCCCGTCAATTTTGACGGCACCAATCGAAACAATATGATCATTTTTGGTATCAAGACCTGTCATCTCACAATCGAGTGAGACAATTTCGGAACCCGCGTAGGGCTCAAACAACCCTTTGAAGTCGGAATCCCGATTTTTAAATCGATCTGCCAAACGCTTAAGAGTTCGCGTGAGCATCATTAACCTCGGATGTGGAGTTCAAGAGCTAACCACTCTTTAAACTCTTTAATGACGTGCAGCGCCTCGCGTAACAGATCGCGGTCCAAACGATTCAAGTTCTTCACTTGAATTCTGTTATGCGTCACTTTCGAGCCATCATCTGTACCCGCTTCCTCAAGTTGCTCAAGCTGCGTCTCCAGGCGTAACTGCATAAAAAGTGAGAGTGCGCTCTCGAGATTACGGCCTAATCGCTCGTGGATCGCACCCTTTTCGATCAATTCCTCAATCCGCCGATAGGTATTGGTTTGACGACACCGATATTTTAGAGCGAGTGCCCGCACACCGTGTACTAGCGGGAAGATCCCACCCTTTTTAATATCGAGACCTTCTGAGTCCGTTTTCACATTACCGAAGAGTGTTAATGGAACACCAAAATTCATCACCGGCTGACCAAAATGTGCGAGAAAAATATCATTGCCGCGCAGGTTTTCATGGGCCCATAACGACATTTCTTCAAAGAGTTTCTTGTTCCCAGCAACAAAATGCCCGTCGAGTGAGATCGCCATTCTCATCTGTGTCTCTTCTGACATATCAATGGTCCAAGTCTCCATTGTTTGCTTCCATCCAGAGACGGTTAAAGACCATTCTGGATTACTGACCATGATGTTCCCGGGGCAACGCGGAAACCCAATTGAAATCAAATCTTCGGTGAATTGATTGAGGAGTCGTGTTCGCTCCTTTTCATCCCAATCAAAGCTGTCTGCAATGATCAGCGCATTGTCCTGGTCTGTTTTAACAATCTGCTCCCAGCGGCCTTCAGACCCAAGCACTGTCAATGCTGTATTTTCTAAAACATGCTTTGGCATCGTGATCTCGTAGAGTTTTGCGACCAATCGCCCATTCAAAGCCGCCAAGAGTTCCATCATGAATCGGATTTTGACGCCCTTTGCGTTCAGTGTCCGGATCAGTGCATTCAGTGCCTTTGAGGCTTGCTTCAACTCATCAACCGTTTTTGCCTTTTCAATTTGAACACCCATCAAGTGAGTTTGGCCGGTGAGATAACTCAAGATGTCTGTCAGCTCACTCACACCAACAACTTGACCTTCATCCATGATGACAACCCGTTTGATATGTTTTCGAGTCATCAGAATCAGTGCGTTAAACAGAAAATCATTGGCTTGGCAGGTGATCAAATCCCGCGTTGCGACATCACCCACTGGACAAGACGGAGTCTTGCCTTCGATGGCTAACGCATCAAGTAAGTCAGTCCCGGTCACGAGTCCATATTTCGCTTCACAGGTATCACAATCGACCAAAATACTGTCGATATGATCATGACGCATCCGACCAACAGCCTCTGCAATCGATGTAGTCGGAGGCACGATCACAGGTTTACGCAATACAGAGTCGCGAATTCGGACCAAACTGAAATCATCACCACCTTGAGGCACAGTGATTCGACTCCGCTGCTTTTCCATCGTCGCAAGACCTTTATGGAAAAAGTGTCGGAATTCAGGGTTGTCATGAACTAAGTCGAGGAAAGTCTTGGCTGGTACCAAGTGACAAATACACTCTTCGAATGCCTGATACTTGTCTTTTGCACGCCCCTTTAAAACAGCCAGTGAGCCAAACAAATCGCCTTCTGAATACTGCGCAACACGTTGCGCATCGCGGTCACCTGCAATCGTCTCGTCATATTCTTCAACTTGGCCCTTAATAATGATGTAAATCCCTTCTGGGGACCCACCTGCAGGAATAATGTCTTCGCCGGCATCAAAATAAGCGATCGACAGACTTTGTTTGAGAATTTCGAGCTCATGCTCACTCAATAAATCAAATGGAGGAATATCTGTATTGAGTACTTCACTGATCATATTCGTTGTCCTTAATTCAACCTCTCCATCCTGACACAAAAAAGGGCGCCCAAAGGCGCCCTTTTTCAGTTGATTTGACCGAAGTCAGTCAACGATTAGTGTGCATGCGTCGATGGAGCTGCACCACGTGGAATTCGGATATTTTCAACCATATCCTGAATATCCTGAGGTGGAGCTGCTGTCGCACGCGATACGAAGTATGCAACCACGAAGTGGAGAGCCATACCGATTGTACCGATGCCAGTCGCATTGATGTTGAACATCTTATATGTGCCTGACTTATCCACGAACACGTTCAAAACGATGTAGATGAATGTGAATGCAAGACCCACAGCCATACCAGCAATTGCACCTTCCTTGTTCATCCGCTTATCAAAGATACCGTTGATGATTACAGGGAAGAATGATGCCGCAGCCAGACCAAATGCAAATGCAACAACCTGTGCTACGAACGCTGGTGGGTTAATACCCAAGTACCCCGCAACACCGATCGCAACCGCAGCAGCAACACGTGCAGCCATCAATTCCTGAGAATCAGTCAATTTTGACTTATCAGTCTCAGGATCTTTGTACAACACGCGGCCAAGAAGGTCGTGAGAGATCGATGAGGAGATCACAAGAAGCAGACCCGCCGCAGTTGACAGGGCCGCTGCCAGACCGCCAGCTGCAATCAACGCGATGACCCAGTTAGGCAGAGATGCGATCTCTGGGTTTGCAAGTACGATGATGTCACGGTCGAAGTACACTTCGTTCTCGATCGCCTGACCAGCTGGAGCTGGAACCGCTTCGTTCTTCAACAAACGCTCGCCGTTCGCACCGCGGTTATCGCCATCAAATGAAGGCTTACCCTTGAATGCAGCACCGTTAGCAATCTGAATCTTGCCGTCGCCGTT
>RGHP01000171.1 GCA_010024125.1 Gammaproteobacteria bacterium
GATCGTTTGCTGTCCAAGCTGCAACAACCCCTTATCTGCGCCACCCATTCGGGTAGCGAGTCCGCCAGCGAGGACAACACCGAGAATTCGATTACTCATCAAGAGCACTCTTGCGACGATGCTTTTTATCTTCCTCTGGGACTGAGTCAGGATCAGTATCGTAGACCAGACGTGCTTCGCCACTTAGGCAAATAAACTTACGGCCACGCATCCGCCCGATCAGTGTCAGGCCGACTTGCTTAGCGATATCCACCCCCCATGCGGTAAATCCAGAGCGACTCACTAAAACTGGGATACCCATCAACGCAGTCTTAATAACCATTTCGGACGTTAATCGCCCGGTGGTGTAAATGATCTTATTGTCCGGCGACACACCTTCAAGATGCATCCAGCCGGAAATTTTGTCGACCGCATTGTGTCGACCAACATCTTCCATATACACCAGCGGCTCATCTTTTTCGCACAAAACCGTGCCATGAATTGCGCCTGTCTCGAGATACAGACTCGGCGTCCGGTTGATGAGATGACTCAAGCGATAAATCCACGACGTGTTAACAGGCGTTGCCGCCAATTTCACTCGATCGACACCTTCCATCATGTCGCCAAATACTGTCCCAACGGCACAACCTGAAGTGCGTGTTTTCTTGCTTAACTTTTCTTCGTAGTTGGATTCGCGCTCTGTCCGAACTACGACGACATCCAACTCTTCGTCGTATTCAACCACTTCGATCACATCATCGGACTTCAACATACCCTGATTTTTAAGAAATCCAACAGCCAGATATTCCGGGTAATCTCCAATCGTCATCGCTGTGACGATTTCTTGTGAGTTGAGATAAATCGTGAGAGGACGCTCCTCAATCACAGATGTTTCAGTTGGCTGGCCATACTGATCCACTCCCTCGATGACTCGCGAGAGCTTGGGATCACTTGGGTTAGGCTGGATCCGATATGATCCGATGTCATCTAATGTCGGCATGGGGGACTCAAATGTATTATTTAGTCTGATTGGGGTTTATCCTACTGCACTTCAAGCATTTCAGCAGAAAAACTAAGAAGCCTCACCACCGATGAAATTCCCAACCAACACCTTAGCAATCGCGAATTTATATGCCCTCTTGAGCGCGATTAACGCAGCAGTGGCCCCTATCGTGATTTCTCTTGGTGGCTTAGTGGGTGCATATCTCTTGGCTGAAGACAAGTCACTAGCAACGTTGCCTGTCAGCGGATTTAACGTTGGTATTGCCCTGATGGCTGGACCAGCCTCTTGGTTAATGTTCAAAGTTGGCAGACAACGCGGCTTTATGGCCGGCGCAATCATGGGGATTTTTGGAATCTCAATCGCAAGTGCGGCAATTCTTTCCCACAATTTTATCTGGTTTTGCACAGGCTTAATCATCACCGGCGGTGCGAACAGTTTTGTTCAGCAATATCGATTCGCTGCCTCAGACTTTGTCGATGACTCCCTCAAATCTCAAGCGATTTCACGGGTCTTGATTGGAGGAATCGCATCGGCAGTGATCGGTCCACAGATCGTTTTACACAACAAAGATTTGCTCTATCCGACCCCATTCGCGGGCGCATTTATAAGTGGGGCAGGCCTATTTATTATTGGATTGCTGGTGATGACCTTGTTACCCAAGCAGGTGCCCGAAAAACAAAAAGTAATGCGAACGGATGGTCGGACCAAGAAAGAGTTTGCTCGCGATCCTACGTTCATTACTGCGGTCTTGTGCGCAACGTGTAGTTATGCCCTCATGGCTTTTGTCATGACAGCGGCGCCACTTGCAATGGTTGGCTGCGGCTTTGACGTGTCTGATGCGGCTCTTGGAATCCAATGGCATGTACTCGCAATGTTTGTACCGAGCCTATTCACCGGAAAGCTCATCAGTCGATTCGGAAAATTACCAATTATCGCAACCGGACTTCTAACCTTGATGGCGTGCTCAGCTGTCGCCTTATCTGGCGTCTCAATCGAACATTTTTATGTTACGTTGATACTTCTCGGTCTCGGTTGGAACTTCGGTTTTATTGGCTCCACTGCCCTTTTGACAGAAACATACCAAGCCCATGAAAAACATACAGCCCAAGGCTTAAACGACACAATTCTGTTTAGCTCGGTCGCTATCGGAAGTTTGAGTTCAGGGGTCGCTTATGAATTCATCGGGTGGGACACCATGAACTGGATCGCTTTTCCGGTTGGATTAGTGTGTCTCATCGCTTTATTCTTCGAGCACCAACGACATCAAATTCAGGCAACCTGTTAAGTGGGGATGATCTCATGCGATCTATTGCGTCTTTAATTATGTCGTTGGCACTAATGCTCCCGGGAACCACGTCTGCAGATGGGGCCGCTATCGAAGCGATGGCAGAGTATCTGATGTTCCAGGAGTATGAATCTGGAATTATTCTCCCCCAGCAAATTGATGAGTCTATCTTTAGAGCTGTCACTTTTATCGACACACGCGATGTCGAGCAATTTGAAAAACAAACAATCCCTGGTGCAGTGCATATTGAATGGCGTCAGGTGTTAGAACGGATGGATGAGATTCCGACCGATCAAAAAGTCATTGTGTTCTGTAATACCGGCTCTCTTTCAGCCCAAGCAGCCTTTGCTCTGCGAGTGGCCGGATTCGATAATGTTGTGGTCATGCAAAGCGGCTTTCTCGGCTGGCTCGAGAATGCTGCTTACAAACCATAACGGTACTTTGCTGCTCCGCCTAAAAAGCGCATACTGATTTGATGAGCTCGAGATCTTTCAGCGATATCCATTCACCGGTTGGCCGCTATGTAGCGGGGATCTTGCTCGGCCTGATATTGGCTTCTGCGATTGTCCCACAAGGATACATGCCGTCGATTCAAGCCGACGGCTCGGTAAAAATCGTTTTATGTTCGGCAGTAGGTTCTACGCTCACAACCGATAGTGAAGCAGATCAAATAGATGACACCTGTGCGTTTGGTCTTTTAAGTCCTATCGGCATGCAGAGTCTTGAACTGCAAAGTCACGGGATCAAACAACAGGTCTCGCTCTCACCTCCCGAGCAATTCAACGCGGGCTCATATCCGCACCTCATCGCCTATCCTCGAGGCCCACCTGCAACCTCCTAACAAAAAACCCTTACTTTTTTAGTTTTGTCGCAGGAGACACATATGAACAAATTTCTGATTGGGCTGTTCGTAGCTCTATTCTCAATCCAAGGTTTTGCGATGAGCCATGGGAGCTCCATGAGCCATCAACATCAATCCACGCAGTTTGAAACGGTTACAGTCGAAGGACTAACACTCTCAAATTTCCGAGCGCGCGCGAGTATTGGGCCAATGAAAAATTCAGGTGCCTATGGCGAAATTCGATCGAATACAGATGATCGACTGATCAAAGCATCAAGCTCTGTCGCAAGGGTTGTCGAACTTCATGAACACATCAATGACAACGGTGTCATGCGGATGCGGGAAGTCGAGGGCGGCATTGCACTAACAGCAGGTAAATCAATCGTGATGAAGCCAGGTGGTTATCACATCATGTTGATCGGACTCCATAAGCCAC
>RGHP01000172.1 GCA_010024125.1 Gammaproteobacteria bacterium
TCGTCGAGAATATACAAGGTTCGTCCAGTATCCCGTTTTGACAGCTCGCGTGCGAGTTTGACGCGCTGTGCCTCCCCACCTGAGAGTGTCGTTGCTGATTGACCAAGCTTTAAGTATGAGAGTCCCACGTCGACTAGGGTTTGTAATTTTCTGGCAAGGGTCGGGATGGCGTCGAAAAATTCGCGCGCATCTTCAACTGTCATCTCAAGGACGTCGTGGATCGATTTGCCTTTATAGAGAATATCGAGAGTCTCTCTGTTGTATCGAAGACCCTTACAGGTATCACAAGGTACATAGATGTCTGGTAAGAAATGCATCTCGACCTTAATCAAGCCATCGCCTTGGCATGTTTCGCATCGCCCACCTTTGACGTTGAACGAAAACCGTCCAGGATTGTAACCGCGTGACCGCGCCTCTTGTGTCTCGGCAAAGATCTCGCGTATTGGGGTGAATAGGCCGGTGTAGGTCGCCGGGTTAGAACGTGGTGTACGGCCAATTGGACTTTGATCAATATCGACAACTTTGTCGAGCTCATGGATTCCATGGCAATGTTCAAATGGAGCCGATTTGAGGGTATTGGCTTTATTCAACACCTTGGCGGTATGTGGGTACAGGGTCCTGTTAATTAGTGTTGATTTACCAGATCCAGATACGCCGGTTACACAGGTCAATAGGCTTAAGGGAAGGTTCAGTGTCACATTCTGGAGATTGTTTCCGCTACAGCCTTCAAGGATCAGATGATTCAATCCTTTCGGGTGGCGCTTTGCTGGTACGGCAATTTCTCTGTTACCCGACAGATATTGCCCAGTGACCGACTGATTGTTTGCCATGACCTCCTGAGGAGTTCCTGCGGCGACGATCTCACCTCCATGGACTCCTGCTCCAGGGCCGATGTCCACTAGGTAGTCTGCGCTTCGCATGGCATCTTCGTCGTGCTCAACAACGATCACGGTATTGCCAAGATCTCTTAAATGGAAAAGCGTATTGAGTAAGCGCTCATTGTCGCGTTGATGTAAACCAATGGAAGGTTCATCAAGAATGTACATCACCCCCACGAGTCCGGCGCCAATCTGACTGGCGAGGCCGCCTGACAGGGTCTCAGCACTCCGGTCGAGAGACAAATAATCCAAACCGACATTGACCAAAAATCCAAGGCGCGCCTGAATCTCTTTCAGGATTTTATCTGCGATCTCTTGGCGTCGTCCTGGGAGATTGAGCGAGTCAAAAAATGCGTAGCACTCACCGATTGGGAGCTTAACCAGTTCTGGTAGTCGGGTTTCATCAATGAATACGTTTCGAGCCGCAACGTTGAGGCGAGAGCCGCCGCAATCAGGGCAGGGTGCGTGGGTCATCAATTTCGCGAGTTCGTCACGCTGTGACTGGCTGTCAGTCTCTTTATAACGGCGTTCCAGGTTTCGAATCACACCCTCGAATGGATGGTTCTTTGAGACTTCGCGACCACGATCTGAGACGTAGCTGAAGTCAATTGATTCAGCGCCTGAGCCATAGAGCACTTTGTGTTGATGCTCTTCTGATAAGTCTTGCCATTCAGTGTCGAGGCTAAAGCCGTAATGTCTCGAGACGCACTTCAACAGGTGGTAGTAATACATACTCCGCCGATCCCATCCCTTAATTGCGCCGGATGAAAGCGACAACTCAGGATCGACGATTAATCGATCAGGATCAAAATACTGGTGCACACCCAAGCCATCGCAGGTATGGCAGGCACCAAATGGGCTGTTGAAGGAAAAAATTCGAGGCTCAAGCTCAGGGATTGAATACCCACAGACAGAACACGCGAACTTGGATGAAAACATTAATGGCTCAAACGCATCATCCATTGATTGGATGATAATTTGTCCATCGGAGAGATTGAGGCCAGTCTCGATGGATTCGGCCAAGCGGAGCCGTTGTGACTCATCAACTTTCAATCGATCAACCACAGCATCTATCGAGTGCTTTTTCTTCTTGTCGAGCGCGGGCACTTCATCTAGATCCACTACTAGACCATCCACCCGAACCCGAATAAACCCCTGGGATTTTAGCTCTTGGAAAACATGCAGGTGTTCTCCCTTGCGTTCGCTGATCATTGGTGCCAGCACGAGTATTTTGGATCCCTCAGGCAGAGCGAGAACCTGGTCCACCATTTGGCTCACTGTTTGTGCCTCAAGACTCAAATGGTGATCTGGACACCGTGGTTCACCGGCTCTGGCGTAGAGTAATCTCAGATAGTCATATATCTCAGTAATTGTACCGACAGTTGACCGCGGGTTATGGCTTGTTGATTTCTGCTCAATTGAGATTGCAGGAGAGAGTCCTTCGATGTGATCAACATCAGGTTTCTCCATCATCGATAAGAACTGTCTCGCGTATGCAGAGAGTGATTCCACATAGCGACGTTGCCCCTCTGCATAGAGGGTGTCAAAAGCGAGCGAAGACTTCCCTGAACCAGACAGTCCAGTGATCACGATAAGTTGGTCGCGGGGGAGATCTAAGTGAATATTTTTTAGGTTGTGGGTTCGCGCCCCACGGATTTGTATTGAGTCCACAACGGTCCGTCTTTGATCGTGACAAAAGTACCAGTGTACCTTTTGATAGGGTTTCAATGCATCGATTCAATGCAGAAAATCCGAACTCTCTGACACAGCAGTTCGGTTGTCGCTGACAGACACTTGTCCGTGCTACATTACGCTCTGTAACGATACTTATCACATAGGATGAATTCATGGCGCGTTCAGTCAACAAAGTCACCTTGATTGGAAATCTAGGTAACGATCCGGAAATGAAAGCACTGCCATCAGGCAGCCAGGTTGCGAACTTAAGTATCGCAACAACTGATTCATGGCGTGATCGTAACAGTGGTGAGATGCAGGAACGCACTGAATGGCATCGGGTTGTTTGTTTTGATCGGTTGGCTGAAATCTGTGGCCAATATCTTCGCAAAGGATCGCGGATCTACATCGAAGGCAGTCTTCGCACTCGCTCATGGGAGCAAGATGGTCAAAAACGCTATGCAACAGAGATTGTGGGACGCGAGATGATGATGCTTGACGGACGAGGTGAGGGTGACATGAGCGCTCCAGCGCCAATGCAGTCTCGTCCACAAACTACCCCAGTTCCTCAGCAACAGTCTGCTCCGCAACCTGTCAGCCAGCCGATGCCTGATCCAAATATCGATGACGAAATCCCCTTCTAAGCCAACAAGCTTCGAAGACGAGTCCGATAACCGCTTTCCTCGGGCTCGTGTTCTCATTGTCGGTGAGGATACAAGTCTAGCAGCCGCGTTTTTTGAGACTGATGCCAGTGGTGGTCAGCAACGCATTGTGTTGCCGAGTTCTGTCAACTTAGCAGACGACCTCGAAATCTTTGAGGCGATTCGTATGCGCCGTCCTGATTTTGTCGTGAACTGTATGGTTGAGTCTGGTGTTGATCGCGCTGAGCTTGATCCGACAGAGTGTCGGCAAATCAATCACGATCTACCGGTCAGTCTCGCGATTGCTTGTCGCGAATTTGATGCAACCCTGATCCAATTATCGACCG
>RGHP01000173.1 GCA_010024125.1 Gammaproteobacteria bacterium
GCGGCTACGAATGCCATGGAGTTCTTTGTTGGCGAGAGCTGTGGCCAGTGCTCTCCGTGTCGGCTCGGGACCCACCACGCCGCGAGACTAATGAAGGAAAGTGTTTGGGATATCACGGCACTCGAGTCGCTGTCGCATGTTCTCAAAGACGCCTCTATTTGTGGGCTCGGACAAGCGGCACCAAACGTCATCGATTGCGTTCGCAACTATTTCCCGGCAGAGATCAGAGATCATGACTGAAACACTGAAAAAAAACTCTGTAGCTATCACAATTGATGGTCTATCCATCGAGGTCTCGCCGACCACATCGATACTCGAAGCGGCTAGGGAACTAGAGATATCACTACCCACCCTCTGCTACAAAGAGGGATCGAGACCAGACGGTAATTGCCGGGCCTGTGTGGTCGAGATCGAAGGAGAACGCGCACTGGCTCCGAGCTGCAAACGCTTGGTTAGCGACGGGATGATCGTCCACACGACAGGTGAACGAGTCGACCGGACTCGCAATACGGTCCTTGAGCTTTTGGCGGTCGAATCAAACCTGCTCGGCAAAGATACCATCAATACCTCCACAGATGAGTTATCTATGTGGCTAGACGAATACGATATCGAGCCTTCTGCGGCTCTTACGGGCGCGATACAGACACTGCAACCCATAGACACGACCCATCCAGGATTCTCATTCGATCCCAATCGCTGTATTAACTGCGACCGGTGCGTCAGGGCGTGCCAAGAAGAACAGGTCAATGGCGTCATCAGCATCAAAGGCAGAGGGTCTTATTCTCAGGTTATCTTTGGGCTCGATAGCTCGGTAGGCAAGAGTCCATGCGTTGGTTGCGGAGAATGTGTCCAGGCGTGTCCGACGGATGCGCTCATCGAGACCAGCCATCAGTTGGCTGACCAGAGTACGGACTCAATTTGTCCATACTGTGGCGTCGGCTGTGCGCTGACCTATAAAACTCGACACAACAAGATCTTAGCAGTTGAAGGCCGAAACGGTCCCGCAAACAAGGGAAGACTTTGCGTTAAGGGTCGTTTTGGATTTGACTACACAAGTCATAAAAATCGTCTCACCAAACCCCTCATCCGGAAAGCTAACGCACCAAAAGACATCTCGATACTCAACGGATCTGACGTTTCAAACTTCGACTACTCGACGCTGTTTAGAGAGGCCACATGGGAAGAGGCGCTGCAGCGCGTAGTGGACGGATTTAGTCGTATAAAGACGCAACATGGTCCCTCAAGTCTCGCCGGGTTTGGTTCGGCAAAAGGTAGCAACGAGGAGGCCTATCTTTTCCAAAAACTGATACGGACCGGGTTCGGGACTAATAACGTCGACCACTGCACCCGGCTGTGTCACGCGTCGAGTGTCTCTGCGCTGCTGGAGTGCATCGGATCAGGCGCGGTGAGTAACCAGGTGCAAGACATCCAACACGCTGATGTAGCCCTGCTGATCGGCTGCAACCCGACGGTAAACCACCCTGTCGCGGCGACCTGGATGAAGAACGCGGTCAACACCGGGACAAAGCTCATCGTAGCAGACCCCCGTAACACCGAGATTGGACAGTTCGCGGAGCTCCAACTCCTCATGAGTCCGGGGTCAGATATTGCGCTGATCAATGGCATGTTGCATACCGTGATAACGGAGAATCTTTTTGACCAAGCGTTTGTTGACGCTCGTACCGAGGGACTTGATGGATTCAAGGCGCATATCCGGCTCGTCTTTATGCAAGCGCCGGTCGCGCGATGATTTTCTGGGGAATGGGGGTGAGCCAGCACACCCACGGGACCGATAACGTCCGTGGCCTGATAGCGCTCGCCGGTCTTACCGGAAACTTCGGAAAGCGAGGGACGGGCCTGCATCCCCTGCGAGGCCAAAACAACGTCCAAGGCGCCAGCGACGCCGGACTGATCCCAATGATGTATCCGAACTACCAACCCGTTTCAGACACCGCTTCACGAAGCTTTTTCGAAACACTGTGGGGCAGTCACTTAGATCCTAAGCCAGGCTTGACGGTTGTTGAGATCATGCACGCGATCGTAAAACCCGAGTCAACTGAGGGAAAGGTTCGCGGTCTCTATGTGATGGGTGAGAACCCAGCGATGAGTGACCCCAACCTAAACCACAGCCGCTTCGCTCTGGCCTCACTCGAGCACCTCGTGGTGCAAGACATCTTCATGACCGAGACCGCGTTACTCGCCGATGTCGTCTTACCATCGTCAGCTTGGCCAGAAAAAATCGGCACCGTCACGAACACTGACCGCACCGTGCAGCTAGGCCGTCAAGCACTCCCCTGCCCGGGTGACGCGCAACCTGACCTATGGATCATCCAACAGATCGCCGCCGGGCTCGGACTGACGTGGGACTATCCCACGGGACCGAATGGTGTTCAGTCGGTGTTTGAAGAAATGAGGTCGGCCATGGGCGACGGCTTCAAGGGCATTACTTGGGATCGGCTTGAGACAGAAGGCGCCGTCACCTATCCGTGCAGATCAGAGAAAGAAGCTGGTCAAGCGGTTGTGTTTGTTGATCGTTTCCCGACCAACTCCGGTCGGTTAAAACTTGTGCCGACAGCTTATCGCGGACCCACGGTCGAGATCAGTACGGATTTCCCGCTACGTCTAATCACGGGCCGAGTTCTCGAGCACTGGCACACCGGTACAATGACCCGTCGTTCCCGAACGCTAGACAGTCTAAGCCCAGAGCCAATCATCGCGGTGTCTGGAGCCGACGCAGAGATTCATGAAATAAATGACGGACAGTTCGTAACGCTGAAATCACCTCAAGGCACCCTAGTGGCGCGGGTTCAGATAAATGAGACGGTGTGCCAGGGAACGGTCTTCCTACCGTTTGCGTTTAATGAGGCGGCCGCCAACTTACTAACCTCTGACGAACTGGACCCTAAGGGTAAGATTCCTGAGTTCAAGCACACGCCCGTCTCATTAACTAAACAAGCTAATCACCACAAAAAAACTTGAGAGAAACTGAGTTAACTACGCGGTAATGAGCCGATCATTGATCGGCCTTTCCTTGACCGGTAGGTGAACCACAGCGGAAAGAAGCCCTGTACCGACACCCACCCACCATACAACGTCGTATGAACCGAACCGATCATAAAAATCACCGCCGAGCCACACACCTACGAAACTACCGATCTGATGCGAAAGGAACACGAGACCATACAAGGTTCCCATGTACCTTAAACCGTATATATAAGCCACCAGTCCAGACGTTAGAGGCACCGTTGCAAGCCAGAGAGCGCCTATTAGCGAAGAAAAAATAAGAACGGTGACCGGGGTCATGGGTGTCAAAATGAACCAAGAAAATAATAAGGTCCGAGCGAGGTAAATTCCTGCGAGTAAAATCCGTTTGGAATACCGTCCGCCTAATGCTCCCGCGGAGACGGTACCGATGATGTTAAATACCCCGATTACTGCGATCGAGACGGCGCCAAGATCGGCTGTGTCCTTGACGCCCATCTTGGCGAGAATGCCGTTCGGATCGATAGTCGCACAGGCCTCTGTAACAAACGC
>RGHP01000174.1 GCA_010024125.1 Gammaproteobacteria bacterium
CCCGCAGAATCACCCTCCACCAAGAATAATTCTGACAGCCCGGGATCCTTTTCCTGACAATCAGCAAGCTTTCCTGGGAGTCCAGCAATGTCGAGCGCACCTTTACGACGAGTCAGCTCACGCGCTTTACGAGCGGCCTCACGAGCCCGGGCCGCGTCAATCATTTTCGCTACAATTTGTTTTGCCTCCGAAGGACGCTCAGCCAAAAAGGTCTGAAATGCCTCACGCATCTCTTGCTGGACTGCGGTCTTGACTTCCTGCGAAACCAGTTTGTCCTTGGTCTGAGACGAAAACTTCGGATCCGGAACCTTCACCGAAATAATTGCGGTCAACCCTTCACGCGCATCGTCGCCAGATGTTGCTACTTTTGCCTTCTTGAGGAGCTGCTCTTCCTCGATATACTGATTTAACGACCGCGTTAACGACGCCCGAAAACCCTCTAAATGAGTACCGCCATCCTTTTGGGGAATGTTATTGGTATAACAGAAAATATTCTCTTGATAGGTGTCATACCATTGAAGCGCAACCTCGACACCGATACCGTCTTCACGCTCGGGTGAAATAAAATGGAATACATCACAAATAGACGTCTTGTTTTTACCGAGATAGCCTACAAACGCAGATAGCCCACCCTCATATTCAAAAACTTCTGACTGACCAGTGCCTTCCTCAGTTAACTTGATCCGAACGCCTGAATTCAGGAACGACAACTCGCGTAAACGCTTTGCAAGTACATCATAACTAAACTCTGTTATCGCGAAGGTTTCGGCCGAAGGCTTAAATCGAACCGTCGTTCCGGTCTCAGAGGTTGTTCCAACTGCCGCCAAGGGGGCCTGGGGATCACCGTGACGGTATTCTTGCTCCCACACAGAACCATCTCTCCGAACCGTCAGCACCAGTTTTTCGCTCAATGCGTTAACGACCGATACACCAACGCCATGAAGCCCGCCAGACACCTTGTATGAATTCTCGTCAAACTTACCGCCCGCGTGCAGGACCGTTAAGATGATCTCAGCAGCACTTTTTCCTTCTTCATGGGCATCAACCGGAATGCCGCGACCATTGTCTTGAACCGTCACCGAGCCATCGGTATGAATAATCACGTCGATTAGATCGCAATGGCCAGCCAGCGCCTCGTCAATCGAATTGTCGACCACTTCAAAAACCATGTGATGAAGACCAGTTCCATCATCGGTATTTCCGATATACATCCCTGGACGTTTTCTGACGGCCTCAAGTCCTTTAAGAACTTTAATCGAGCTACCATCATAATTCGCCGGTGACTGGTTCTGTTCCATCATTTTTCCTTACTTCGACTCAATACTTCCGTGTTTCACGTGAAACACCTTTGCATCCTGAAACCAACTTGATTCCAAGCCGGTCCGATCTACATTAATTCCTGTGGCAAGCACTTGTACATTGCTCCCCAACACTTCCTGCCAGACACGCAATAAAAAATCACCATCGAGCTCCGCGCCTATATCGTCTAGACACAAAACCGGGGAAATCCCTAATCTCGCAGATGCCCGCAACTGCGCCAAAACCAACGCCAAGTTGACAATTTTCAATTGCCCTCTGCTCAAGGTATCAGCAGCCCGCACCCCGTCACGGCCGATTTCAAAATCCGCACGATGCGGGCCAACTAACGTCGAACGAGCCTTCATATCACGCGAACGACCTTGAGATAATGCCTCAGCCAGCGGACCGGCTCCCCAACCATTCTTGTATGACAGCTCAAGCTGGATGCCTAACTCAAAACGCTCACACAACCCCTGAAACAAAGGTACTACATCGCACAGAAACGCTCGCCGCCAACCATCGACGGCCTCACCATGCAAGGCAATTTGCCGCTCCCAAGGGTCCAACGCGTTAAGCTTGAGTATACCACTACGCAGCGCTGTATTCCGCTGCAAAAGCGCTCTCCTAAGCGACGAAAAGCTCGCAGCATTTCCTCCAGACCAATGAAATGCCCCCCAGTCCAAAAATCGCCGCCTATCTCCGGGACTTCCCGAAATCAAATCTGTTACATGGGGAGTGATATGCAATACCGGCAGAACGCGGCTTAAAGCTGCCTGCCCGCGAGCTATTCCACCATCTAATCGAAGCTTCCGATCATCCTCTCGACTGACCTGGATTGCCATCCGGTGCGCTTCCGCCCCGTTGTTAACCTGCCCAAATACCGTCAGACTCGGCTGATCAAACGCGATCACAGACTTCAATCGAGAGGTTGCGAAGCTGCGGCCCACCGACAAAATCGATACAGCCTCAAGCACAGAAGTCTTGCCCGCACCATTGTCACCAACCCACAAATTGAGAGAAGGCCCGAGCGACAATGATGTCTCCTCGAGCCCCCTGACATGGTGTATGTGTAGCGAATTAATCACTTAGAGTCGCATTGGCATCACAACGTAACGACCAGCATCGTCTCCAACACCCAATACAAGCGCACTTCGATTACTATCCCCAAAACGCAACTCAACCATTTCTGTTTCAATCGTCGCCAATACATCAAGCAGGTAACTCACATTGAAACCGATTTCGAAACCGTCTTGACCTACGAACTCGACCTCTAAAGACTCTTGAGCTTCTTCTTGCTCCGCATTATTTGCCATGACATCAATTTGACCCTGTGACAAACGAAGACGAACTCCGCGATATTGTTCGCTCGATAGAATTGAAGCTCTCAACAATACTTCTCTCAAACGCTTACGATCTGCGCGAACAACGTGATCGCCGCCCTGCGGAACGACGCGCTCGTAATCAGGAAAGCGCCCATCAATCAGCACACTCGTGAAAACAAATGTCGGACCTGCTACGCGAAAATGACTCGTTGAAAAAGCCAGTTCCACTGTGTCATCAGCACTATTCGCCAAGCGCGCTAACTCTAGGACAGCTTTCCGAGGAACAATCAGAGACGACGGCTCTGCTGACATCCCTTCAAGTGGAGTTTGATATAAGCTCAAACGATGCCCGTCTGTCGCGACTGTTCTAAACTCTCCGCCCCCGATCGAAAACAGCATACCGTTTAGATAATATCGAACATCCTGTTGGGCCATGGCGAATTGAGTCTTCCCAATCGCGTCCTGAAGCGGGCCCTTTGCCAACGAGACTGTGGTCAAATCACCACGAATTTCTAGTCTTGGATAATCGGCGGCTGGAAGCGTCGCTAACTTAAAACGAGAGCGTCCAGACGACAGAAGCATTTGTGATCCATCTTGCTTGAACTGCACAACAGATCCCTCAGGCAATGCCTTAGCGATGTCCACGAGCTTCTTGCCAGGAACAGTAATCGCTCCACCGGACGCAACTTCAACTAACTCCATATTAGTCGAGATTTCGGTGTCTAGATCGGTCCCGGTCACCACCGCACCTGTAGCATCCACCTCAATCAATACGTTGGCCAAAATCGCCATTGTCTGCTTACGCTCGACCACGGACGCCGCAGTCTGTGCTTTCTCGAGTAATTGTTCGCGAGAAACCGAAAATTCCATGGTCTTTCCTTATCCAGTCAGTGCTTTTAACAAGTTGCTATA
>RGHP01000175.1 GCA_010024125.1 Gammaproteobacteria bacterium
GAGTAAATCCTGCAAATAAAAACGCTGGGATAGTGATCAGTCCACCGCCACCAGCTAGGGTGTCAACAAAACCAGCGATGAAGGCAACAGTGGCTAAAAGAATCAGCCACTCAGCATCAATGATCAAATACGATACCTAACCGCTCAGCGACTTCACGGTAGGCTTCCAACACCCCACCGAGCTTCTGCCGAAAACGATCTTTATCTTTCTTTTCTCCAGTCGCTTTATCCCAGAGACGGCAACCATCCGGACTGAATTCATCGCCTAGCACGATCTCACCGTGGAAACGCCCAAATTCAAGTTTGAAGTCAACTAACTGAAGCCCCGCTTCATCGAACATTGCCTTAAGCACTGTATTAGTTTGCAGCGTTAGTTCATGCATACGGGCCATCTCGTCGCGGGTAGCCCAGCCAAATGCCTCAACATGATGCTCAGTAATCATTGGATCGTGGAGCGCATCATTTTTAAGGAACAACTCAAAAAGTGGCGGATCGAAATTCAAGCCCTCTTCGACTCCAAGTCGGCGAACGAGAGAACCAGCCGCTGTATTCCGTACCACACACTCCACAGGAATCATGTCGAGTCGCTTAACAAGCGCATCAGTCGCACTCAAACGCTCGATGAAGTGTGTAGGAATTCCTGCTTCAGCCAGTCGAGTCATAATAAATGCATTGAACTGATTGTTAATCGCACCTTTTTCAGACAACTGCTCGATGATTTCACCATCAAATGCCGATGTGTCATCACGAAACTGAAGAACCAGTAGATCTGGATCATCTGTCAAATATGCGGATTTCGCCTTTCCTTGGTACAACAATTCCAATGCGTTCATGGTATTCCTATCTCTATCCAATCAAAGCCGTCTGATTGCGAAGCAATAAGACGACGAATATTCTGGTTTTCCAACACATCATCCAGCGCTTGTTTGACGCGGGATGTGTCGTTGTTTGTTTCACTAATATGACACGCCACAACAGTCTTCAGTCGATCGCTCGTGATTCGGCTCAAGAGCTCCGCTGCCTGCCCGTTATTCAAATGCCCAAAATCGCCACCGACACGCGTTTTCAAAAATGCCATCATGATTGAATTCCACTGAAATCGCATCTAAATCTCGATATCCCTCAACGACACGCTGAGAAATACTGCCTAAATCGCTCAGAATACCAAGACGAACACCGCGGCAACTAAACACAAACTGTAATGGCTCGCGTGCATCATGGGGAACTGTGATCGGCCTGATATCGATATCACCGATTGAGAATAAATCATTGATATATATCGGTTTCTCGAACTTATCTACACCGACTTCAATCCAAGTGCCGCGCGATGCATAGACTGGGATTCCATGTTTAGCAGAAAGCGCCTCCACTCCACTGACATGATCACTGTGTTCGTGGGTCACCAAGATCCCATCCAACTCACCAGGATCAAGTCCCAACCGCCTCAAGCGAGTGAGCGCCTCTTTATAGCTAAATCCGCAATCGACAAGCACTGCGGTGGTTTGTGATGCGACGATTGAGCCATTACCTCGGCTACCACTGCCGAGTGATGCAAATCGCACTAGTACAAACGCTCCCTGAACTCGCGGATGAGCTCATTTGCACCACCAATGGATGCCGCAGCGCCAGTCGGTACAACCTTTACAACCAATCCTTCATCAGTCTTTTGCATCTGCACTTGATAGGAGCCAACCGGGTCTTCAATCGTCGTGGCGATTGCGCGGTTCAGAGCACTCATGGTTGCTAGTCTGCGTTCCGTGGCCTTACGTACATACCGAATGTTTAAAAGGCCTTTCTCAAGGTCCCCACCATCAATTGCAGCCCCCAAATCACGGACTGCATCCACTGTAACTCCGAATACGCGTGGGATATCAGCTTGGACAATCAATTCATCCATGCCCTCGACGCGACGAGAAGTCATCCGGTTACCGACCTCAAGCAACGAAAGTGCGCGCGATACCGCCTTGCCTTCGTCTTCTCGCCGCTCGAGATGGTATTTGAACTCATCCAGAATCCGACCAGTTAAGACATCATCAAATGAACCGCTCGCAGGCTCTAAACGTACCTCACTGGTCCCAACCCTGAGTCCTGGCTCCAAAGAGAACTTCAGTGCGACTGGCCCAACTTCCGGGGCAAAATGCCGAATAATTCGACTCCCTGAATGCGTATTCACGCCCTGAAACACACTGGATTCGACCCTTTGAATGCCTTTCGACTGCGCCGATTGGGTAACAACTAGCTTATTTTCACTAATAAACCGCTCAAGTTCCGGCCAAACGGCAGATGGCGCTTCTGGAATCGAAAGCCAATGCAAATCACCCAATTGATACCGACGTATTGTTGGTAACGTTAGGGTGCGAAGCGCAGCTTCAGCACGCGGAGCTTCAAACGATCCTCCGTACAAACCCGCTGTTGGTTCGTCAACGCCAGGAATGCGTAATGATTCATTCACGCGATCATCAGACAACCCCTCTGGCACTTTCAGCTTCGGCTCGACGTATGCGGCCTGATAGTCCAGCTGACGATCACGGATCGCCGCCTGCTGATTCGATCCCGAACAACCGACTAACGTGCTGATAACAACAAGCGAAAGAACTCGTTTCACAGGCTAATACCCGCTTGTTCACACGCCTCGCGAACAGCGACTTTTCCTTCCTCGGTCAAGGGAACGAGCGGTAACCGACAGTCTGCACGCATCAGACCCATTTCAGACAACGCCCATTTACTTGGTATTGGATTTGGCTCAATGAATAACTTCGAATGAAGACCAAGTAATTGATTATTGAGTGCTTCAGCCGCTCCCCGATTACCGGCCATGGCGTGCTCAACCATCTGAGACATCAGGCGTGGGGCGACATTCGCAGTCACAGAAATATCGCCATCACCACCGAGCAAACAGAGCTCCATAGCCGTCGGATCATCCCCTGAATACACAGCGAATCCTTCGGGGCGGTTCTTGAGAACGTACTTCGCGCGCTCCAAATTACCCGTCGCATCTTTGATCCCTGCGATGTTAGATACTTCAGCCAACTCGAGTGTCGTATCGTCAGCAATATCCGTCACCGTCCGGCCTGGGACGTTATATAGGATGATCGGCAAATCAGTGCTCGCCGCGACCGCCTTAAAATGCGCAAGCAGGCCCGTTTGCGGTGGCTTATTGTAGTAAGGCGCCACAGACAAAATTGCGTCAGCGCCAGCTTGCGTCGCCGCCTCTGTTAACTGACATGCCTCTGCCGTTGAATTAGACCCTGCGCCCGCGATCACAGGAATTCGGCCAGCAACGTACTCAACGGTTGCCTTGATGACATCATTATCCTCTGAATGAGATAAGGTCGCAGACTCCCCAGTCGTGCCAACAGCAACGATCGCGTGCGTTCCTTCACTCACATGAAACTCAACTAACCGTTTCAGTGCGTCGTAATCCACAGCTCCTGATGCATTAAATGGAGTCACAAGCGCAACGATACTGCCTCGAATCAT
>RGHP01000176.1 GCA_010024125.1 Gammaproteobacteria bacterium
CATGGAATCGCAACGACGCGAAGCCACTCGGACACATTGGGTTTGTGTTTCAGGATCCTACCGTTGATCCGATGCGCAGCGGGCAAGCGAATCTTGTCTACGCGGCGCGGCTTCAGGGATTAACCTCGAACCAGTTTAATCCCAGAATCGATGAGTTGGTTGACGCGTTTCAGATGAGTGAATTCATCAGGCGACCCGTAGGATCTTTGAGTGGGGGGCAGCGGCGACGTATAGAAATCGCAAGAGCCCTAATTCACCGACCTGGATGGTTGTTTCTTGATGAGCCGTCCACCGGACTTGACATCGATAACCGCCTCCGACTCTCAGAACACCTCCATAAATTATCAACATCAGAGGAATGCGGGGTGCTGTGGTGTACACACATACCCGACGAACTTCGACCCGAAGATAATGTGGTGATCATGCATAAGGGACAGAAGGTATTTGCAGGCTCGTTCGGCTCGATCGATGAATTAATGGGGCGTTATAACGAGCTGGTGAGCACGTCATGAAACGCAGTCTCACTTCACCAGTGATCGCAATTTTTCATCGGGAGTTCGATCGTTTCGTTAAACAAAAAGCGCGGTGTGTCTCGGCGATCGTGCGTCCGCTTCTTTGGCTTGTCGTTTTTGCGGCTGGTTTCCGAAGTGTCCTAGGTATCGCGATCCAACCACCATACGAGACCTACATCACCTACGACCTATACGTTACACCCGGCTTGATAGGCATGATCGCGCTGTTTAACGGTATGCAATCCTCGCTTAGCATGGTTTATGACCGCGAGACTGGTAGCATGAAGCTGTTGATGACCGCGCCAATCAGTCGACGATTGCTTCTGATCTACAAACTTCTCGCGACCGCCACGATTTCTTCACTCCAAGCGTATATCTTCATCGGAATCACCATGCTATACGGAGTTGATCTTCCCTGGATTGGGCTACTCAGCAGTCTTCCGACGATCTTTATAGCATCCTACTTCATTGCTTTGGTTGGGCTGATTTTGGCCAGCCAAGTTAAAGAGCTTGAGAACTTCGCGGGTGTCATGAATTTCGTTATCTTCCCAGCATTCTTTCTCTCAAGCGCGCTTTATCCGTTGTGGCAAATTCAGGAAACGAGCGAGATTGTCTATCAACTAGCCGTCCTAAATCCGTTCACCTATATAGTTGAGTCTATCCGTTTCGGGATGCATGACACACCACTGACCTTAGCCACAGCCGGATTATTTATCGCGAGCGTTGGATTATCGACCATGGTCCATAAATTATTCACGTTCGGCCAGACACGTTGAAGAACAGCCTTCCAATCGAAGACAGGGCGCTGATGTGGATGACGGCGTAAACTAGCCCCAGACTCTATATTTGTAGTTTCTCAGCTTGTTTGGCAATTTGACTCTGTTGCTAGGGCATACACCACGCCTGAAACGGCTGAGTATTGGTGCACATCCGGCTGGTTTTCAAGAATGCTAAGGACTACGCTGGTCAGGTTTTGACTGTTCCAATCCGATGGCAGGCAGACCGGCTCACCGTGGACGAGAAAAGCATACGGCTGAGCATTGAGTCGCTCGCGTGTTTGGTGACGAGCTCCCTCAACAACACCCATCACAAAGGCAATACACGGATCCATGTCTTGACGACACTCGCTTAGGAACTGTCCGACCGTAATAAATCCTCCTTGCGCGGAAGCAACAGAAGAGACACTACTCAGTAGCACAGAAACGATGAGCCTCTTCATCAAATCTCGGGAACCTTTACAGTCAACTCGAAAGCGGAGTACCAAGCAGCCAGGTCCTTGATCTGCGGCTTACTGAGCCCCTGGGCGATAAGACTCATCCGGCGATCCTGTCGCATACCTTTCTTGTAGTCCACAAGCGCCTTTTCAATGTACAGCGAACTGAGACCCGCCAGATTGGGTGCCTCTGGATCTTTTGATAAGCCATTTTTCCCATGGCATGTCGAGCACTGCGCGGAGAGCGCCTTCCCATTAGCCATGTCGGCAGCGAAAGACACTGAACTCAGACAAATGCCTAAACACAATACAACCAATTTCTTCACAGTTTCTTACTCCGAGACATAAAAAAACCCCGGCAAATGCCGGGGTCTTCTTGGTGTGATTAACTACCGACGTATGAGATCTTGTAGATCGCACCAGCGTAGTCATCAGAAACGAGCATCGAGCCATCTTTCATCATAGTGATTGACATCGGACGTCCGTCGTACTCTTTGTTCTCGTTCAACCAGCCTTCGGCGAACGGCTCCATCTTGGCCTTTCCATCTTTGTCGATGAAGGTAACCATGACCCGCGCGCCACATGGCTCGGTCCGGTTCCAAGAACCGTGCTGTGCTGAGAAGATCGCGTTCTTATACTTGGCTGGGAACTGGTTCCCTGTGTAGAACGCCATACCCAGGTCAGCGCAGTGCGCGGTTGTCTCGACCGCTGGATGAACGATCCCAGCTGGTGGTGTGTCCTTATCATAGCCTTCATCTTTGACACGGACCTTACCGCCACCGAACCATGGATGACCGAAGTGCTGACCAGCCTTAGTCTGACGATTCAACTCGCCTGGTGGGATATCGTCACCCATACCGTCGACCTGGTTGTCAGTCCACCACAACTCTCCTGTGACAGGATGGAAGTCCTGACCAACCGAGTTACGGACACCGTACGTGAAGACCTCACGGTTGCTACCGTCGCGGTCCATACGGATGATGCCGCCGATACCTGTCTTCTTGTAAAGATCCATCTTGGCACGAGGCGCAACGTTGTATGGCTGGCCGAGTGAGATGTAGAGCTTGTTGTCAGGCCCGATATCCACAACACGTGCGGTGTGGTTGTAGCTTTCTTCGCCCTCTGGGATCAACTCACCCTTTGGAACGACGTCAACAGCGACAACGTCTGGTCCCTCGAAGAAGAACTCAGCTGCTGGGAAAACACGGACATGGTTACGCTCTGCGATGTAGAGGAAACCGTCTTTTGAGAACTGGACACCGTTTGGTACGTCGAACTCAAGTGAAGGTGCGAAGTCTTTTACTTCATCAGCGACACCGTCACGATCGCGGTCCGATACAACCCAGACCTTGTCCTTACGGGTGCCTACGAAGAGAACCGTGCCCTGAGGCGCCATCGCCATGTCGCGAGCGTCAGGAACGATCGCATACAGCTCGATCTTAAAGCCCGCCGGCATCTTAACGTTTTTGAGAACGTTACGGATATTATCGGCCTTTGGACCATCCTGCGCGATAAACGTATGGTCGCCCATACCCTTGCCAGAGGTACCAAAGATACCCACGTCGTTTTCTTTTGCCACTACTCCTGCAGCGAATGCCATGGCTGCAATCGAAGCTGCAATTTTTTTGAGTTTCATTATGAAAATCTCCTTATTTATTATAATAAATCATTAATCAGCCTCGCCCAGGGCGAAGGACAGACCAATACCGCGTCTTCCGGACGCAC
>RGHP01000177.1 GCA_010024125.1 Gammaproteobacteria bacterium
CTGGGACGATAAGGATATCCTGATTGATATCGCTAATACGAGTGCGGCCGCACAGTCCCATGGTGGTATCGAGTTCTTTGTGAATCACCTTCAGTGCATCGGTCACACCTTGTTCACCGTTCGCGCCTAACCCGTAGGTGTAGGCGCGTCCGATCATGGTCCCTTTTGCGCCTAGAGCGATTGCTTTCAGTACGTCCTGCCCCGAGCGAATTCCGCTATCAAACATCACTTCAGTTTTGTGACCGACGGCGTCAACGATGTGCGAGAGCATCCGAATCGAGCTCGAGGCTCCATCCAGTTGGCGGCCGCCATGGTTAGAGACAACGATGGCATCGGCGCCTAAGTCAGCCGCCTTCTTCGCGTCCTCCGCATCCAAGATGCCTTTCAGGATGACTTTGCCATCCCACATTTCCATCAGTTGTCCGATCCGTTTCCAGTCGAGAGACTGATCAAATGCTTCAGCGGTCCAGCTGCTGAGTGACGATGCATCACTAACACCCTTTGCATGGCCGACGATGTTGCCGAAGAAACGACGCTTGGTTCCAAGCATTTCGAGGCCCCAACTGACTTTCGTCATCATGTCAGCAATCGATTTCACTGTCAGCTTTGGTGGTGCTGAAAGGCCATTTTTTAGGTCTTTATGCCGCTGTCCAAGCATTTGGAGGTCGACTGTGATGACAAGCGCTGAACATTTGGCCGCTTTCGCGCGCTCCATGAGCCGGCGCATAAAGTCGTCGTCTTTGAGTGTGTACACCTGAAACCAGAATGGATGGTCGGTATGTTCTGCGACGTCTTCGATAGAGCAGATCGACATCGTTGATAAGGTGTATGGAATTCCGAACGTGGCTGCGGCACGGGCAGCTTTGATTTCACCGTCTGCGCATTGCATACCGGTGAGTCCAACCGGAGCGAGCGCAACCGGCATGGCCACGTCCTCACCAATCATGGTTGTCCGGGTAGAGCGGCCTTCCATGTTGACCGCTATCTTTTGACGGAAATATAAATCTTGTAGGTCAGAGGTGTTTTCAAGAAAAGTCTGCTCTGTCCAGCTTCCGGTCTCCACGTAGTCGTAAAACATTTTCGGCACACGACGCTTGTAGATCTGCTTCAGATCCTCGATGCAAGTAATGACCGTCACAAGACAGACCCTCCTCCCTGATTGGTTATAAGTCTCAGACCAACTAGGTTAGTCCTTCTGCTTTACGGTCTCTTCCCAGAGGTCGTAACAGGCCAAGCAAACAACAAAGATTGCTATGATGGCAAACGGTAACCCGCCCCAAAAACCGGCAAAACCGGTCGATATACTGTGCGACAAACCAAAAATAAAAATCGCAAATATCACCGTTGCGATTAAGCCAAGAATTTGTTTCACGCGTTGTGAAAGCATTAGCCTTCTCCTTCATCAAAAAGCGTGGTCATGAACCAGCGCGCTGTTCTTAGTAGACGGGCGTCGTCTCGTCTGCGGCCAATCATCTGGAGGCCGATCGGGAGCCCACTTTCACCCTGTAATATTGGTAGATTTAAACTCGGAAGTCCTGCCAGGGTCCAGACTGTGCAAAAGATCGGGTTACCGGTGTGTCCTTCACTCAGGAGGGGTGCCGCCCCCGACGACGATGGGGATAGGATCGCGTCAAAGTCTTCGAAGAAGTTATCGAAAAACTCGGTAAGCGAGTCGCGGATTATTAAAGCCTCTTCGTAATTGCCCTGGGAAATCGACTGGCCCTCAGCAAGCATCTTTGTGATCACCTCAGAGAGCTGGGGGTTACCGATAAAACCCATGGAATCAAACGCGCGGAACGCTTCCGTCAGATGGATCGTGCGCTGCGCCTCAATCAATTGCTCAAACGTGGGCGGGGCCTCCAGAATTTCAACCCTCCCTTCAAGCGAATCCGCCACTTCGCGGAAACCCTCGGTGCATGCGTGCGACTGCAAATCGCTATAAGGCAGCGTCATGATGGCAAAATTTGGCTCCATCGGCGGCTCGGCTTGGGCCCCAGCGAAGCAAGACGGCCGGGGTGCTGCGATGCTGTGTGGGTCACGGCTGTCGTGCACTGAGAGTGCGTCAACCACTAACCCGAGATCCTCTAACGATGTCGCAAACAGGCCCATCTGGTCGAGTGTCGGTGATTGTTCGAACACTCCTGTCCTCGGGATGATTCCCGCAGATGGTTTCATGGCAAAGACGCCACAGTATGAAGCGGGCCGTATAATTGACCCGTTGGTCTGTGATCCTATAGTGACCGGGACGTCACCGGAGGCAACTGCAGCGGCCGAGCCAGCAGACGAGCCTCCTGGTGAGTGCTCTAGAGAATGTGGGTTTTTGGTCCGGGCAGGATTTAAAAACGCAAACTCTGTTGTTTCAGTTTTCCCAATTATGACAGCTCCCGCAGCCTCGAGAGCGTCGACTAGAGACGCGTTCGCTTTGGATATCTCACCCATCAAAGGTGAACCACATCCGTGCGGCATCCCCTTTACCTCGATGATGTCCTTCAGGCCAATCGGGCACCCATGTAAGCTACCAAAAGCACTCCCATCTTTGCGCATCCAGTCCATCTCGTCAGCGCGCGCTAGTGCACGTTCTTCATCCACGTGCGACCAGATTCCGAGCGCCTCATTCTCACGGATACGCTCCAGGCAATGCTCAACCCACTGCCGAGAGGTCAAATGACCCTCAGCAATGGCTGCCACTGTCTGGGCTATTGATTGATTACCCTCTGACATTAGGGCACATATGCCCCGAACAGATAATCAGGTAGCCAGAGCGCAATACCAGGGAACTGATACAGCAACACCATGCACAACAAAACGATGCCGAGATAGGGCATCAGACCCCTAAATATGTCCATAAGCTCTATCTGATTCTTCAGGACACCCTTGAGATAATAGGCCGACATGGCCATCGGGGGGGTCAGGAAAGAGGTCTGCAGATTGAGCGCTACCAGCATCGCGAAGAAGTACGGATTGACCCCGAAGTTGTCGAGCATCGGCAAGAAGATCGGAACGAAAATGATCAAGATCTCAGACCACTCAAGCGGCCACCCAAGCACAAATATAATTGTTTGTACCATCACGAGGAACTGCCAAGGAGCCAAATCCATCGATAGGACCCAGTGCTCGATGACGTCGTGCCCTCCGAGGTAAGAGAAGATCGACGCAAACGTCCAAGAGCCCACAAACAACCAGCACACCATCGCGGTCGCTTTCGCGCACAGGAACACGCTCTCCTGGATCTTCTGCCAGGTCAGTGCTCGGTAGAGAGCGGCCAGAATCATGGATCCCAGCGCACCCATCGCTGCGGTGCCTGCGACGAGGTCACCACCCAACTCGACACGCCGCTCCACGGCGACAGCGACGGGTTGGCCGGTCAGCGAGCGGGCGATGACCGAGAATTCCGGCAGCGCGGCAAGCCGCGACTCGACG
>RGHP01000178.1 GCA_010024125.1 Gammaproteobacteria bacterium
ACACATTGCATGCCTTCGACATGTTCTTCGCGGTCATACGAGCGACCCTCAGCAATGATCCGATCAATTTCTTCACTCAGTGATGCTTTTGAACAGAGCGTTTTCTCAGTCATTGCATCGAAGCTCAACTGATCCATCAGTTCATTGCGTTCTTCTTGGTTAAGTGCGGCCAATAATGCTTTACCAGCACCTGATGCATGCAGGGGAGACAAACTCCCAAGTGGCGCAACCATCCGCATCATATTGGCACTCTCAATCTGAGACACAAATAAGGCTTTACTACCTGAGAGGATCGCAAGATTCACCGTTTCGCCAGTTTGGTCTGAGAGCTCGATCATCAGTGGTCTTAACTGAGCGACATAATCTCTTGAACGCACAAACGCGTTGCCCATCCGGAAACCAGAAACACCGATTCGCCAGCGACCGGTTTCATTATCAACTGATAAAAATGATTGGGCTTCGAGTGTCGCTAATAGCCGGTGGACTGTCGATGGTGCGAGATCGGTCGCATCAGCAATCTCAACCAGAGTCAGTCCCGAACGAGAACCTGAGCAAGCATTCAAAATCGATAAACCACGGACCAGCGTTTTTGACTGCCCACCTGTCTCTTCAGACATGCATGTTTCCTTCTTGTTTTAATTCTCCATGACGAATCGTCAGTGACACTTCCTGGCCACGAAATGTGTTGATTGAAAGACTATAAACGCACTCAATCCAATCGCCAGATTGTACAGGAGGGGGCATATGAGGTTCGAGTGCGGAAAACCAAATTGCCTGAACTTGTCGACCTTCAACGATCAATTGCATGCTTAGGTGCGTTTTATCTTGTCCAACGGGTCGAATTGAGACCACCTGAAAGACGCCAACAAATACCGGCTGATCAAAGCCACGACCAAAAGGACCAAGTGCTTCCATTTTTTCAACCCAAGCAATACTCAGTTGCTCGGGCATAAGCTCGCCATCAACCAAAAACTGCGGCTTTGGACCCACATCCGAATAGCTTGTTCGATACGTTTCTTGAAGCTCGCGACTCAAATCAGCGAGCGCATCCTTAAGCACAGTCATACCGCAAGCACCAGTGTGGCCACCATATCGCAGCAATACCCCTGGCAATTTCGTGTTCACGGTATCGAGTAATGCCTTGGCGTCGACACCTGGTATCGAACGCATCGAGCCTGTGAGAGTCTCGGGTTCATTTCCTGGAGTCAGCACAATGGAAGGACGACCTTCCGCTTCAACCAAACGACTTGCAACGATTCCTTGAACACCAGAATGTCCATTTTCAAGCACCACACAAAGCACCAACCCGCCGTGTAAGTGCTGGCGACACGCTAATGGTTTTGCTTGTTCAACCATCTCCTTCTCGATAGCACGACGGGTTTTATTGTCCGCATCCAAATCAAGAAATGCGTTGGTCGCCTCGGCAACCGAGGCTGCGACAAGATATTCATAGCCTCGCAGTGAGTGGCCGATTCGACCACGAGCATTCAAGCGCGGAGCCAACTGAAATGCCAAGAGTTCTGCGTTGATATCTCGTGATGACTTGGTCAGTTGTGATGCAGCAACCTGCCAACATGAGCGCTTCTGCTTTCGGATTAGAGAAAGGCCTGCTTTTACAATCGCACGATTGGTTTCACTTGAACCAAGTGAAACGCAATCAGCGACAGTGCCGAGCGCCACATAATCGAGGAGATCACCGAGCTTTGGCGTGTCTTCAGTAATCGCTTGTTGGTCGATTAGCCCCTGACGCACATGACTCATGACAAGCCACGACACCATGCAACCTGCGATCGCTTTATCAGGATAGGCACAGTCAGAACGATTTGGATTCACGACAGCAAATGCACTTGAGGGCGGTCCCTGATCAGACACACGGTGATGATCCGTTACGATGACATCGATCCCTGCCGCCTTCAGTCTCGCGATCTGTAATTCATCCGATGATCCACAATCCGCTGAAATCACAAGCTCAGGTAATGGCCTACTTTCCAATAATCGGTCGACTAAGGTTTCTGAGATACCATACCCATCTTCAAGTCGATGACCAATCCAATGGGTTACTTGCTCCATTGATACACCAAAGCGGAGTAACGATTCGGTGATGACTGCGTGACTCGTCAGACCGTCTGCATCGTAATCGGTTAGTACGCCGATGCGCTGGTTCTGAACTACAGCCTGTTGCAGCCGCTCTGATGCGCGTTCAATGTCAGTGAGTAATGAAGGTGGCGCAATGTGCTGCAATTGAGGGTCAAGAACAGCATCGAGGGGAGTGTCACTGGTAATCCGACCAGCAACAATACGGGCAATCACAGGATCGAGACCACGAGAACGTGCCTCGGCAAAAACCGAAGCATCAATAGATCGCGACTCTCGCACTACCCCATCACGTTACGAACGAATGATTGGACGTCATTTAGGTCATTTTCAAGGACCGTATAACGCTCTTCACGCTCGAGCAGATCTGTCATATCAGAAGGCAATGGCACTTCATCGAAGCCCGCTTTTTCCACAGCTTCAGCAAATTTCGCAGGGTGCGCCGTAGCCAAGACGACCTTCGTCATACCAGCAGGTGTGACTTGCAACGCATCAACACCTGTCGCTGTGTGCGGATCGATCAGTTCACCTGTCTCTTTAAATATCCGCGAGATCGTCGCACACGTTTGTTCATCATCAACCGCGTGCGCTGAGAAAAGCGCTTTAGCTTGATTGACCACGGAATCATCCAACTGCACTGCACCTGTCTGGAATGAATCCATCACTTCAGCCATTTTCAAGCCGTCGCGCCCGTGAAGATCGAACAACAGGCGTTCAAAGTTGGAACTCACAACAATGTCCATTGAAGGAGACAATGTCTTCTCCAAAGGCTTTCTCGATAAATCGCCACGCAACCCTCGAACGAGTGCGTCATTCGCATTGGTCGCCACGGTAAAGTGAGCGATCGGGAATCCCATCTGTTTTGCGAGATATCCACCAAAAACATCACCGAAGTTTGCCGATGGAACGCTGTACGCGATCTCTCGGTCGAGCGCCCCCAAACGCAAGCCTGAATAGATGTAATACACCGTTTGCGCCATGATGCGAGCGAGGTTGATCGAGTTTACAGCCAATAGGCGATTCGGGCTAACAAATGCCTGATCCATAAACGACGCTTTCACGATCGCCTGGCAATCGTCGAAATTCCCTTTCAAAGCAACGTTATGCACGTTATCAGACAAGACTGTCGTCATTTGACGACGTTGCACTTCACTCACACGCTGATACGGATGCAAGATCACGACATCAAGGTGCTCTGAATGACGTGC
>RGHP01000179.1 GCA_010024125.1 Gammaproteobacteria bacterium
CAGCAATCGATCAAAAACTTAGTACATCAACAACGAAAAGACGTACGCTCAATGTCTGCTATTTGGTGTATCAGCGGGTTCTGGGGCATTGGATCAGTGTGGCTGACCCACCTGCCTGTGCTTGCCGTTAACATTTGGGGACTTTCTCCACAATCAGTTGGCACCTTGCTGAGCTATTTTGTTCTCGGTATTACAGTTGGTGCATTTGCTGGAGTTTTGCTTAAAGACCGCCAATTGGTAATGAGAATCCTCGGCGGATCCAGCATCATGGTGCTAGGGTCTTTAATCTTGCAGGGAGGCCATTACGAAATAGCTGCACTAGGGCTTATCTTAACGAGCGCTGGGGGGGGGTTTATGGCGCTTCCCTTATACACATTGCTTCAAGACGATCAGTTAGCGGTTGCTGATCGTATTGCTGTCAATAACATTGCGAACGCAATGATGATCGTAGGGACAGCCATTGCTTCACTGGTGGCTGTCGGCCTACTCGGATTCGACTTATTACTTTGGCTCTTGGTTTTGAGCTTCGGACAATTGTTCCTCTGCCTGTATCATCGCCGCAATTTGAGTCTCAGCTAAGGCCTCCGGCGGGGGCGGCATTTGCAGGAAATAGCCTTGATTTTCGATACCCTCAAGAACATCAGCAGCTTTCACACGAGCCAACTTCTTATCTTTCGTTAACGGTAAAACCATTACAGACTCCGTGCGACCGAATGTTCCAAGCAGATCATCCGGGACTTTTTTCAGTCCTTCTTTTTGATCGACATAGAGATACATCTCCTCTTTCTTGGTGCCTTTAAAAATTTCAACTACACGCAAAACACATCCCCCAATAATTCTTGTCGCCATCCGGATGGCGCCCATTGTCTGCCATCAAGCGAAGCAACTAACTGACGTTTTTTAACAAGCATCTCAGGCGCAATCCCAAGATCTTTAGCAACGGCTTCGACCTTAGCTTGGCGCTCCTTTAACGCATCTTTCAACCGCTTTGATAGCGGTGGTGGTGGCGGTGAAATCGCCCCCGCCTCTTGCGCGTCTTCGAGAACCACTTTCAACTGTCCACCAAAACGATCGGCCTGTTTATCTGTTAAACCATGCTGACTCACCAATTGATAATGGCGACCCACATGCCCCGCTGCGGCTAGTGAAAATAGCGATTGGTCACTCAGCACCTGCTTTCGCGGACGATCAATTCGGCGCGCTGCATCTTCCCGCCATTGGACAAGGTGTACCAGTCGCGACATCCCTTCTGGGCTGAGCCGCCATGCATTACCAAATTTGTGAACCTGCGTTTCAATATCGCCATCGACCAAAATCGTTGCATTCCGCTCTTGGATCGATCGCATTTCTTCATCCATCCAATGCAGTCGGCCAGCCTTTTCAAGCTGATCATACAAAATGTCGTAGATAGGACCCAAGACTAAAACGTCTTCTTTGGCATACGCACACTGTGCGCTCGATAACGGGCGTTTTGTCCAATCGGAGCGTGTCTCTTCTTTCGAAAGCTCCTTGCCTAAAAGCTCGGCCACTAGTGCTGATAGACTCAATGAGATTTTGTCATTCAGTAATGCATACGCGACTTGTGTATCAAATACAGGTGTAGGAATCGATCCTGTTAGCCGGAACAGCACCTCGTAATCTTCCTGAGCTGCGTGCAAGATCGATGTCGTTGAACCAGTGAGCACCTGACCTAATCGACTTAAATCAAGTGGAGCAAGCGGATCGATCAGGTAGGCATCATCCTCGAGAGCAATTTGAATCAAACCAGGCTTGGGATGAAAAGTCGACACGCGGACGAATTCAGTATCGAGCCCAATTGATGAAGCGCTCTGAATCGTGTCAACCAGAGAATCTAGGGTACCTTGTTGATCAATCCAGCCAGACACACTCAAAACTTGATCTCAGTCCGCGATGCAAGCGCCTGTGACAAGGTCGAAACATCAATATGATCAAGCTCTCCACCAACAGGCACACCTTGGGCGAGCCGAGTGACGCGGGTGTGTCCCCCGAGGCTTGAAACAATCTGATGAGTGGTTGCTTCGCCTTCCACAGTTGATGCCAGAGCAACTAGACACTCAGTAGGCTTCTCATTATGAACGCGCTGTATGAGCTGTGAAAGTCCAATTTCCTCTGGCCCAAGCCCTTCAAGTGGGCTTAAAAGCCCTGAGAGGCAATGATAACGACCTTTAAACAACCCGGACTGCTCTATCGCGAGGATATCACTCGGCGATGAAACGACGCACAACAAGGCTTGATCGCGTGATGAATCTTGGCATATTCGACACGGCTGAATTTCGGTGAGATTACTGCAGATCTCACAATGCTCGATCATCTCAAGCGCCTGAGCTAAAACGTCTGCGAGATGCAGGCCTCGCTCGCGATCTCTCTCGAGTAAATGGAGAGCCATACGTGAAGCTGAACGTGGGCCAACGCCAGGTAAACATCGGAGTGCTTTTTCGAGGCTGGTTAGAAGCGGGGAAATACTCATGAGAATGGGAATTTGAAACCAGGCGGCAGGTTCAAACCCTGAGTGAGTGAGCCCATTGACTCCTGCTTCATTGCTTCAAGCTTTTGGTTAGCATCATTAATCGCAGATGCAACCAGTTCACCGACAATCGCTGGCTCATCAGCCAAAACATTCGGGTTAATCACGACAGACTTACAATCGCCTTGGCCATTTAAAGTCACACTCACAAGACCAGCACCCGACTCACCAACCACCTCTTTCTCAGAGAGCTTGGCTTGCGCCTCCTTCATCTGCTCAGCCACTTTCTGAGCCTGCTTCATCATTTCCTGAAGCGGACCGTCAAACATGTGTGCCTCCATTTCTTGGCTCAATTGATTCGGTACGGACTGTTGCATCGAAACGCTCCGTGAGCGCACTCACGAAGGGATCTTCAATAAACTGATTCTTTGCAAGTGCTAGCCGCTCTTCCTTTAATCGCATCCGATACCCTTCAGGTGTTTCCGGTAAATCAGAACGAACCTCAACAACAATTGCCGGCACTTGACCGAACTGTGCTGCAAATGCCTCAGCCACTCTTCGTCGATGCATATCATTCAATAAACTCTCAGTATGGGAGTTTGTTGCCAATACAACGGTATCTGCGTTCGCTGACACAAGAACAGTTTGTGCGATCAACGATGCAGTCATTCCATGAAGATCAAGCAAGCGGCTTTCGAAAACCCAGGCATCGGGAGAAAGCGATAAATCTAGAGGTCGAGATTTGTTGTCATCCCCTGCTTCATCCCA
>RGHP01000180.1 GCA_010024125.1 Gammaproteobacteria bacterium
CCCCAAAGCCTGTATCAATGTCAACGAGCAAGGGAAGTGAAGTTACGTCTGTGATTCTTCTTATATCAATCAGCACATCCTCTAAGGTCGTAATGCCCAAATCTGGGATACCTAAGGATCCAGCGGCAACGCCTCCACCTGAGAGGTAGAGTGCTTGAAAACCTGATCGTTCCGCTAACCTCGCGTGATAGGCATTGATGGCACCAATCACTTGAAGAGGTGACTCTTTAGTAATGGCTTGTCTAAATTTTTTTCCCGGAGTCATTTTCTTGCCTAATTAAAAAAAGCTTGGTTAATTTCATCTGAAAGTTCCATACCAGATAATTTAGCGCGTTGTAAAATCTCCCAAAAGTATCGATAGGTAGCTCGATCATGCAGCTCACCATCGTACTGTATGGGTCCCCAATTGGCTTTTTGTGCTTGCAGTAAAATTTGAGCGCCATCTTGAACTTCACTGAAATCTGGTTTCATCGCATCAACAATGGCTTTAATTTGTGTAGGGTAGATGCTCCACATCCTCATAAACCCAAATTCCTGGCGTGCACGTTTGGCATCGCTGTGTGTGGTCTCAACATTCTTTAAATCCAGTGTGACGTTGTGTGCAGGAATTACTCCATGACCAATGGCCGTAGCGACCACCTGTGATTTAGCTCTGGCAAGGAGCCGGTGTTCAAACTGGCCTGGGCTCCTCATGGCTGAGGCAGGAATCGCACCGTGGTGGCCACTGACAAAATCCATTAAGCCAAAGTCAAGCACCTGAACCCAGTCTGTGGCAGCAATGTCTTCCACCTCCCTTAACGCACCATGGGTCTCGATCAACACATGCACAGGTATCTCACGCTTAATGTCATTTACTTTGGCCTGCTGTTGAATGTAACTCACCATCTCTTTAACTTGTCTTGCTTCCGTAGATTTTGGAATGGTGATGTAGCTGACGATATTACCAATACCTTTCACGATGATATCGACATCCTGCTTCCATGATGGATGGCTGTAGTCATGAACTCTTACCCCGGCCATTTTATGTACATTTAATTCAGAATTTAAGACCCTAACAATCATCTCGGCATGTGCTTGCTCTTGGCCAGCCTCTGCTCCATCCTCGCAATCACAGGTGATATCAAAGATTGGGCCTAATTCATCTTGAAAGGCTAAGGCCTTGGTTATTAATTTTTCACTACCTGCAAAATGTTCGCAGGTTGGAATGGCAGGGAAGGGTTTCTCACCCTGAAACAAAGCATCATTTGGATGTACTAAACTCATATTATTTTCCTCTAGGTAATACAACGCTGTAGTCGAGATCTAAAACAACATTGGGGTCATAAATTTTATTATTAGAACCCTCCTGATAAATCGACTTAAGCGCATGAGATGTTTTATTTTTTAAACCAATCAACCTTAATCTAAGCACACCCAGATCAGGCCGACTTGGTACCTCGTCCTTTGATTTCACAATGGTACGAGCAAAAATAGTGTCACTTGCAAAGGTTGGGTTTGCGTGTGTGCCAGCATGAATGGCTGTGGTTATTAGGGCATTTTCAAGTCCTTCATGACTAATAGCGCGACATAATGAAATGACATGACCGCCGTAGACTAATCTTTGCTTGAAGGGTGTGTCTTTCATCGAGTGCGCATTAAAATGAAGCTTGGCATCATTTTGGTAGAGATGAGTTGCCATCGTATGCGTCGCATTATCGATCGTTAAGCCTCGATCATGGTTAATTTCTTCACCCACCGCATAGTCATCCCAGATTTTATTTGAGCCAGTCATGGCAAAGTCAAATTGTTTAACGTTTAATGATTGAGGAATACTCATATCATCGACCGAAACTTCTGGTTGAATGCCTTCAGGCAGAAACTCTTGTATCTGTGCGGATGGATCAAGTTTTGGCAACATTACCCAGCGCTTCCAGCTCATGACCTCCTCTTTATTTTGATTCAAGGTGGTTGATTTTACGTAAACAATACCGGTTGTTTTGTTTGAATTTTCTTTAACTCCAATGACCTCCGAGTGGCTTGTCAGCGTGTCACCTGGATAAACGCTATTTAAAAATTTAATTTCTGCGTAGCCAAGGTTTGCAACCGCATTTAAGGAGATATCATGGACGGTTCTTCCAAAGGCAATATGAAATAGGAGGAAGTCATTGATGGGTGTTTGGTTAAAACCTAACTGCTTTGCAAATGAGTTAGCGCAAAATAGGGGATACCTTTCCCCAGTGAGTGATAGGTAGAGCGCATTATCTCCCTCGGTGATGGTGCGAGGAATGGCGTGCTGGATAATTTGGCCTTGTCTAAAATGCTCTAAAAAATTACCTCGTGGATTAGTCATGATTGAGCTCCATGATTAACTCATTCAGTCTGAGCAACCTTTCAGCTGCTCGCACATGGTGATGCTCAACTAAACGATCGTTAACCACCACGGTTCCACGACCTGATGCATTAGCCTCTGCTAGTGCTGTGATCACTGCTTGCGCATGCTCAATCTCTTCTGCCTTAGGCGTATAAGCATCATTGGCGTAGGGTAATTGATCAGGGTGAACTAGTGATTTTCCATCAAACCCCATATCACGACCCATTCGACATGCATACTCAAACGAATCCGTATCTTTAAGATTACTATGGATACCATCTACCACCGCATGACCATAAGCACGTGCGGCAAGGATGACGGTCGATAGGCTGTGTAAAATGGCAACCCGACTCTGTGTGCTTCTGGCATGAAGCTGGGAGATAAGGTCAGAGGTCGCCAAAATCATGCATTGGATGCGATCGGATGCGCTTGCAATTTCTTCAGCATGTAACACAGCGATGGGGCTCTCAATCATCACCATGATGGGCACGTCTTGCCCACCTGCCTTATCAAGCTCATTAATCGCCCGTTCAACGTGTTCTCTTGATTCAACGTTGGGAAATAAAACGGCATCCGGATTTAAATGAGCTACCGCCTTAATATCATCTGAACCCCAGGGTGAGTCAAAGTCATTCACACGCACAACCACTTCACGTTTTCCGTAACAATCTTGATTTAAAAAATCAACGACATTATCTCGCGACATTTCCTTTGCATCGATAAGTATTGGGTCACCTAAATCAAGGATGACAGAATCCACATTTAAGCTCTTAGCTTTTTCAAGGTAACGGCGATTACATCCAGGCACATAAAGCATGGATCTTCTCGGTCTGAATTGATGATTTTTGGCCATTATTTTCTTTTTAAATTAAGATTATTTGATTCTATTC
>RGHP01000019.1 GCA_010024125.1 Gammaproteobacteria bacterium
CAGCAACTCTTGTGCCTTGTCCTGATTCCATCATTGAAAGTTGATGTTCATTCAAGATAGGTTCCCAAGGAGTTCTTTTACCATTCGTATATCCGGTTATAGATCCATCAGTTGAAAGAACAACTCTATTACCTGCATTGTCCTCGACCTTAAAATCGATTGTAACTGCAGCAGCAAGTGCGTTCATAGCTTCAGCAGGGTTTACAGTTTCATCACCTGGCAAGTAAGCGATTTGCTCGACGGGCCAGAGCGCGGTCTTGATGGCCTGACGCACCATCGTCAGCGCATCGAATCGAGAATCAATAAAAATCGTGGCCACAGAAAAAGTGACCGCAACAATCAAGCGGACCGCTGCGACACTGGTTTCAGAGAACAGCGGCCGCATGCCGTTAACTCTTAGTCAGAGTTAAATAAGTTGAATGAGGCGCGATCAATCAGCTCGAGTGCTTTACCACCGCCGCGGGCAACACACGTTAATGGATCATCCGCAATCAATACAGGCAATCCTGTTTCAGCTGCCAGAAGCTCATCGAGGCCTTTCAACAAGGCACCACCACCGGTTAGAACGATGCCGCGTTCAGCAATATCAGACGCCAATTCAGGTGGAGATTGTTCAAGCGCATTTTTCACAGCGGCTGTAATTTGCGCCAATGGCTCAGAGAGCGCTTCTTGGATTTGGTTGGATTTCAGGGTGAGCTGCTTTGGAATCCCTTCAGCCAGGTTCCGACCCCGCACATCGATTTCGTGCTCATCTTTAAGAACGACGGCTGTACCGATATCTTGCTTGATACGCTCTGCAGTTGAGTCACCGATGAGGGTACCAAAACGACGGCGGACATAACCGACGATTGCTTCGTCGAATCGGTCACCACCAATCCGTACCGATTCAGAGAATACGATACCGTTCAACGATATGATCGCGATCTCAGTGGTACCACCACCGACGTCAACAACCATCGAACCGCTTGCATCATCAACAGGAAGGTCAGCACCTAATGCAGCCGCCATTGGCTCTTCAATCAGATACACCTCACGGGCACCTGCGCCAAGTGCAGACTCTTTAATCGCACGACGCTCCACCTGAGTGGATTGCGCAGGAACACAAACAAGCACGCGTGGTGACGGGCGAATAATGGAGTTTTCGTGCACTTTGCCAATGAACAACTGAAGCATTTTCTCAGTCACGTGGAAATCCGCGATCACACCATCCTTCAACGGACGGATTGCAACGATGTTTCCTGGTGTTCGACCAAGCATCCGCTTTGCCTCGATACCAACGGCTGCAACAGAACGCTGAGTTCCTACCGTGCGGATCGCAACAACTGAAGGTTCGTCTAGGACGATTCCTTTTCCTTTAACGTAGATCAGCGTATTCGCTGTCCCCAAGTCGATCGAAATATCGTTCGAAAACAATCCGCGTATGGCTTTAAACATGCAAGCTTCATCCTGTTAGGCGTGCGCAATAAAAGTGGGAGTTTAGCTGACCCGACCTCTATACTGAAGCCTTATGCTAGCATGCGTTCTTCTAAATATGATTTTCAATGACGGAGAAACCTATGTCGCTGACGAGCGATGACGTCAAACGCGTGGCTAAACTCGCGCGGTTAGGTCTCACAGAGGCCGAAACAACAGAGACTCTGGCGCAACTGAATTCAATTCTTGAGTTGGTTGATCAAATGCAACAAATTGACACACATGGAGTTGCACCTCTTGCCCATCCCTTGGAATTAAAGCAAACCCTGCGTGCTGACGCTGTGACTGAAACAGACCAGCGCGAGAAGTTTCAGGCTATCGCACCTCAAGCAGATGCGGGCCTCTATCTCGTGCCGAGGGTTGTTGAATGAGTCAAATTACCGACCTGTCGTTTTCTGAACTCAAGAAAGCGCTCGGCGATCGCACATTGTCGAGCGTTGACATAACCAATGCATTTCTAGATCGCATTGAAACATTGAATCCGACATTGAACGCTTTCATTACCATTACGCACGACGAAGCGATGCAAGCAGCGAAAGAAGCAGATGCAGCGATCAGTAACGGCACAGCCACTGCATACACTGGCCTTCCAATCGCACACAAAGATTTATTTTGTACGGATGGCACATTGACCACGTGCGGATCAAAAATCCTATCGAACTTTGTCGCCCCCTATGACGCGCATGTTGTCAGCCAGTGTAAAAATGCAGGGCTCGTATCACTTGGCAAACTGAATATGGATGAGTTTGCGATGGGGTCATCCAATGAGAATTCATATTATGGTCCCGTGAAAAATCCATGGGATACAACCCGTGTACCAGGCGGAAGCTCCGGTGGTTCGGCTGCTGCCGTTGCCGCACAATTGACACCGTTGGCAACTGCAACAGATACCGGCGGCTCGATTCGTCAGCCAGCGGCCTTCACAGGAACCTCCGGACTGAAACCGACCTATGGGCGGGTCAGTCGTTTTGGCATGATTGCTTACGCATCAAGTTTAGATCAGGGTGGCCTGATTGCGCACACTGCTGAAGACGTTGCGCATGGACTTGGATTAATTGCGGGCCACGACTCACGTGATTCGACATCAGCGAATCAACCAGTTCCTGACTACACGGAAACACTCAATGACTCACTCAAAGGCAAAGTCATCGGTATTCCAAAACAGTTTTTTGATGACCGCTTAGACAGCAGAATGCATCAGGCGATGAATGACGTGCTCGAGGTATTCAAATCTCTTGGCGCGACCACAATCGAGGTGTCTCTCGATCATGTTGCCGAAGCGATTCCTGCCTATTACGTCATCGCTCCGGCTGAAGCGAGCGCAAATTTATCTCGGTTTGATGGCGTGCGTTTTGGTTATCGCGCGGACAGCCCGGCAGATCTCATGGATCTCTATGAACGGTCTCGCGGAGAAGGATTTGGCAGCGAAGTGAAGCGTCGGATTTTAATCGGCACCTATGCGCTGTCAGAAGGCTACTATGACGCGTATTACAAAAAAGCACAGCAGATCCGCAGGCTGATTCGCGATGATTTCAATCGCGCACTTAGTTCATGCGATCTGTTATTCGGGCCGACAACACCATCGACAGCCTTTGTGCTTGGTGAGAAAACAGCAGATCCAGTCGCAATGTATTTGGAAGATATCTATACCGTCGCCACCAACATGGCAGGACTCCCTGGTGGATCGTTCCAAGCACCGCTGATTGATGGCCTGCCAACTGGATATCAACTCACGGGTCGCGCTTTTGGCGAGAGCATGATCTTAAATGCCGCACATCAAGTTCAACTGGCGACCGATTGGCATACGCTGCGTCCGGAGGGTGTGTGATATGTATGAAGCTGTGATTGGACTCGAGGTCCACGTACAACTCTCAACCGACTCTAAAATCTTCTCGGGATCGTCGACAAACTTTGGTGCTGAGCCAAACACTCAAGCCTCACTGATTGATCTCGGCATGCCGGGTGTATTGCCAGTACCGAATGCAAAGGTGTTCGAGATGGCGGTTAAATTCGGACTCGCGATTGATGCAGAGATTGGACGGGAGTCGATCTTCGACCGGAAAAACTACTTCTACCCAGACCTACCGAAGGGTTACCAAATCAGTCAATTCGAAAAACCGATTGTCGGTCCAGGGCGTGTGACAATCAGTCTTGAAGACGGTACTTCCAAAACAATCAACGTGACACGCGCGCACCTTGAAGAAGATGCAGGTAAAAGCGTTCATGATGCGTTTGACGGAATGACTGGCGTCGACTTAAACCGAGCCGGTACACCACTACTCGAAATCGTTTCTGAGCCTGAATTACGCTCGGCGAAAGAGGCTGTCGCGTATCTCAAGGTGATTCATTCAATCATTCGCTATCTCGACATTTCCGACGGCAACATGGCCGAAGGATCGATGCGTTGCGACTGTAACGTCTCAATTCGACCAAAAGGATCTGACACACTCGGAACGCGTACGGAAATTAAAAACGTAAACTCGTTCCGTTTCGTCGAAAAAGCCATCAACACAGAGATCAATCGGCAAATTGAGATTTTGGAAGATGGCGGACGAGTCATCCAAGAGACTCGGCTCTATGATCCTGATAAAGACGAAACCCGTTCAATGCGCTCAAAAGAAGAAGCAAACGATTATCGTTACTTCCCAGACCCTGATCTACTGCCTGTTGTTTTAGATGACAGCTTCATCAGCGCGTGCCGCGATGCACTGCCAGAGCTTCCTGAAGCGCGTAAAGCGCGATACATCAGCGAATACGGCATTACTGATTATGATGCGGGCGTCTTAGTCGCGGATCGCGACGTTGCTGATTACTTTGCTGAAGTCGCAAATACCTCAGGCGAAGGCAAGCTCGCTGCCAACTGGGTCATGGGTAGTGTGTTGGCCGAACTCAATCAAACCAGCGGCAGCATCACAGACTTTGCAGTGACGGCAAAACAATTGTCCGATCTGATCGGTCGCATTAAAGACAATACGCTCAATTCAAAGACCGCAAAAACGGTATTTGAAGCACTACTCGCAAGCGAAGGTGAAGTCGATGCCATCATCGAGTCCAAGGGTCTCGTTCAGGTGACAGACACTGGCGCAATTGAAGCGATTGTCGATGAGGTGATTGCCGAAAACCCAGACCAAGTCGCCAACTACCGCGCAGCACCTGAAGAGAAACAGGGCAAAATGCTTGGGTTCTTTGTTGGCCAAGTGATGAAGAAGTCACAAGGGAAAGCGAACCCTCAGGCTGTGAATCAAATTCTGAGCTCAAAGCTCAGCGGCTGATCCACAGACTGGGCAAGCGGGGTCCTTCCGATAACGGAAGGACTTCCATTCCATAGTCTTTGCATTGAAGCGGGTCAGTCGTCCAACCAAACGGTCGGGCCAGCCAAGCAAGACACCCAAGACTTCGACCGCCTGCAACGTACCTAAGGTGCCAACCACTGGCCCTAACACCCCTGTCTCTGCACAGGTCGGCTCGACCTCTGGAACATCGGGGATCAAACAGGCATAACACGGATTGTCTCGATCACGAGGATCGATTGTCGTCAGTTGCCCTTCAACACCCAACGCTGCAGCAGAGACTGTCGGCACCTGATGCTTTAACGCCAATCGATTCGCTAAAAATCGGGTCGCAAACCGATCTGTACAGTCAGCAACACACTGCGCGCTAGCGACTGCCTCATCGACATTCTGATCATCTGCATGCGCACCAATGACATCAACCTGAATCCATGGATTAATGCCGAGGATTCGCTCTTTGGCCGATTCGACCTTTAATTGGTTCAAGCTATTCTGGCTATGGATCACCTGGCGGTGAAGATTGGTTTCATCCACCGTATCACCATCAACGAGCGTTAATCGCCCGACCCCGGCAGCGCCAAGATACAACGCAAGCGGACTACCAAGACCACCAAGTCCCAAGACCACAACATGCGATTGTTTCAGACGCTCCTGGCCATCCACATCGACATCAGACAGGAGAATCTGTCTTGCGTAATGCAGTAGTTCTGAATCAGTCATCATGGCTTTTGCATCCTCGTCACTCGGTCTCTGCCTGCTAGATCTTGATGTGTCTGAACCGACTTCCAACCCATCTTAACTGCTAGTTTTCTTACATCATGAGCCTGACGATGACCATGCTCAAGACACAACACGCCATCCTCAGAAAGATGATTCGGTGCCTCACTCAAGATGCGCTGTATCAAAGACAACCCATTATTCTCAGAAAAAAGTGCGATCGCCGGTTCATACGCGACAACATCGGGATCCACTTCCGGATCATCCCAGGCGATATAAGGCGGATTTGCGGTGATCAGCTGAAACTTAGAGAGCCCCTCAAAGAGGTCTGCTTGGCGACATTCGACGTCCAACTGTAAAGCAGACGCATTGTGACTCGCACACCGAACCGCATGGTCTGACAGATCACTAGCTGTCACCATACAGTAAGGGTGCCGTGCTTTGATGGCGAGAGCCACAGCGCCAGAGCCGGTACAGAGGTCGTGAACCAACTGGACATTAGCATCAGCAATCAATGCAGAGGCGACCTCGACCAACGTTTCAGTATCGGGCCTCGGAATCAGCACATCCGAGTTGATCAGAAGCTTCAACCCATCGAAATAACACACTCCCAAAATATAGGCCAAAGGCTCACCGGCAATCGATCTGCGTGCAATGTTGATGATCTGTTCAGCTTTTTCGTCAGCAAGGGGTGATTCGGCTGAGAGAATTTGTTCGGTCAGGGATAATCCAAGCACTTCTGAAAAGACCAGTTGCTGTTCGCTATGGGTCCAATTGGCTGCACGAATCTGATCGTGGCGCTGTAGTTCGACAAGCGTCATGCGCCCGTATCAAGCCCTGCTAATAGCTCAGCCTGGTACTCCTGCACCAGCGGATCGATGATCATTTGGCACGCGCCATCCATCATCTCATCTAATCGATACAGCGTGAGGTTGATCCGATGATCCGTGACGCGTCCTTGCGGGAAGTTGTAGGTCCGAATACGTTCAGAACGATCACCTGATCCAACCAAGGATTTTCGTTCACTCGCTTCTTTTGCTTGCTGCTCTTGTCGTGCAGCATCTTCCAATCGCGCCTGCAATAAACTCAATGCACGCGCCTTATTTTTGTGCTGCGAGCGTTCGTCCTGACACTCCACTACAACACCCGTTGGGATGTGGGTAATCCGAATCGCTGAATCTGTTTTGTTCACGTGCTGACCACCGGCACCACTTGCTCGGAAGGTATCAATACGAAGGTCTTTGGTGTCGATGGTGGTTTCCGCCATTGGGTCAGCTTCAGCCATCACAGCGACAGTGCACGCAGACGTATGAATCCGTCCTTGAGACTCAGTCGCAGGAACACGCTGCACACGATGCGCGCCTGACTCAAACTTCAAACGACCGTAGACCCGCTCGCCAGCAACTTTCATGATGATTTCTTTATATCCACCAAGTTCAGCTTTCGATTCGGATAGAACTTCTGTTTTCCATCCTTGCGTTTCAGCAAATTTGAGATACATCCGTGCCAAATCACCGGCGAAAAGTGCCGCTTCATCACCACCGGTTCCGGCTCGGATTTCGACAAATGCACTGCGAGAATCCGCTGGATCTTTGGGGATCAGCGCGACTTGTAATTGAGACTCTAACGATTCCAATTCCTCGCGGATATCAGGTAGCTCACTCTCGGCAAGCTCTTTCATATCCGCATCATCGCCGCTTAAATAGCTTTCAAGCTCGACACGGTCTGCATCCAACAGGCGACGCTTTTGAACCAATTGAACAACCGGCTCAATCTCACTGTATTCCTGGGAGAATGCGACGAATTGCGTCTGGTTACCAATGACCTCTGGATCGGCAAGTAGAGCTGCAAGTTCTTCATGTCGATCGACCAATTGATCCAAGCGACTTAAAAGGGATGGTTTCAATCCAAATCCTCAATATCATCTATGGTAAAGAGCCGATGGGTTGCCTCGATAAGCGACAAATCACCCTGCTCTGCAGCACTTCGCAATGCCACAGTAGGCGCATGCAAAAATTTATTGGTTAAGTTTCGGGTCAACTGCTGAAGCACTTCATCAGCCGGTTTACCCGACTCAAGGGCTTTCAGAGCCCTTGCTAATTCTTGTTCGGAAAGCTCCTGAGTGCTGTCTCTTAATTGCTTGATCGTATCGACAGCTCGATATCCTCTGATCTCGCGTTGCCAATCATCAAGTGCCTCTTTGATAATCTGCTCTGCGTGCCGAGCAGCCTCTTGACGCTGCTCCAGTCCCTCTTCGACTACTGTTTGCAAATCATCGACGGTATATAAATACACTGAGTCAATCTCACCTACTTCTGGCTCAATATCTCGTGGAACGGCCAAATCCACCATAAACATCGGCTTTTGACGTCTCACTTTTTGCGCACGCTCGACCATCCCTTTGCCGAGCACTGGAACTGCAGCTCCAGTCGATGCAATCACGATGTCAGCATGCTGAATTCGCTCGCTCAATTCCGTCAGTGGCCAGGCAAACCCATCAATCGATGCGGCCAATGTTTCTGCATTCGCGAGTGTACGGTTAACCACATCAATCTCACGCACGCCCTGGCCATTGAGGTGTTCTGCAACCAGTTGGATCGTTTCTCCCGCACCGACCAAGACAACTTTGCACGAAGAGAGATCCGAAAAAATACGGCTCGCTAAATTCACTGACGCATAAGCAACCGAAACCGGATTACGACCGATCGCCGTTTCCGTGCGCACACGTTTCGCGATCGACAATACTTTCGAGAATGCCTGCTCAAGTTCGGTTCCGCACGTGAGCGCATCGCGTGCAGTCCGAATCGCATCCTTAAACTGTCCGAGAATTTGCGGCTCACCCAACACCAGTGAATCGAGACCAGACGCGACGCGCATCATGTGCTGAGCTGCCTTTAAATCTTTGAAGGCATAGATGTGTGGCGCAAGTGCATCGGCATCAACTGCATGGAATCCTGCAAGCCAGCGCACAATATTAGGTTCATCTTCGCCATCAATGGCTAAAAATAGTTCTGTCCGATTGCAGGTCGATAAGATGGCACCCTCACGGACACCCGGAAATTCTTGAGTCAATTGCGCCAACGCATCGGGCAGACGCGACGCATCAAATGCAACCTGCTCACGCAGTTCCACTGGCGCCGTGGTATGGTTAAGCCCAAGAGTTAGAAGAGCCATTTAGAAACAGATGAAACCCAAATCAAAACAGTGGCCGGATTGTAGCAGAGCTTGCGCGCTCTTGGTCTTACTTACGCTTGCGGGATGCCAACCAGCTGACACGCTGATCACGGAACATCCGACATTTGGTTCGAACGAAACGACTGTCGTTCAACCCAACCGGGACATCCAGACTCCCTCGGGACTCATTTTGCTCGCGGAGGCTGAGCTTGCCCGTGGCAATGCAGATGCTGCTTTAACTCTCTATCTCAAAGCATCACAGCACAGCGCAAATATCGAAGTCGCTGAACGTGCCGCATTTTTAGCCCGACAAGTTGGATCAGACCAGCAAATTGAGGAGGCACTTGCTCGTTGGAGTCGTGTTGATCCGGAGTCACGCGGAGCGCTTGAAGCTTCACTGATCTTCGCCGCCGAAAAAAGTCGCCTAGAGACACTCGAGAACTCCCTGACACAGCTTTTGACTTTAGAACCTGAATATCGCGCGCACTGGTTTGCAAGTTTCTGGGCCGGATTGCCTTCAGACCAACAAAACGATTTCCTCAACGTACTCACACGCGTCGCGAGCCGTTTCAACAATGGCTCACTGGCAATGGTCGTGACCGAAGCCAAAAATCGAATGGATGCCCCGTCTGGAACAGAATGGCTCGATCTTTGGTTGAGTCGCAATCAGCCGACTGCCAGCGTGGTTTTATTCCGAGCGCGTCTTGAACTCCCTGATCGACGCGCAGCAATTGGTTTTATTGACCAATTTCCAGATGTCGTAAGCGACCTGAATATTCGTGCACAGTTGGCACGGTGGTATGGACTTGAAGGAGACAGTGATGAAGCTCTTCAAATCCTGCGCGATGTAATTAATGAGGATCAAAGCCGCTATCAGGACTTGCTGACGCTTGGCCTTCTTGAAATGCAGGCTGATAACTTCGATGCCGCAGAATCACGACTCAAATCACTCTTAGCGTCAGAGCAATATCGTTCTAATGCCTATTATCACTTGGGTGAGGTTGCTGTGCAGAGACAACAGATCGATCTCGCCATTGATCGATTTTTGCGTGTTGAACGAGGGGAACTAGTGATTGAGGCGAGGAAACAACTCGCCAATCTGGCAATGGGTCAAAATAACCCCGATCAAGCGCATCGCTGGTTTTCGGAAGCACGTCTGCTATTCCCAGACTTCAAACACCAACTGTATCTCGCTGAGGCGCAATTTCAGACTGCAAATAACATGGCGAGTAATGCCATCCCCGTGCTGACCGAAGCACTCTCACGAGAACCTGAGAGTATTGAAATTTTGTACACCCGCGCACTCGCCTTTGAGCAATTGGGTGATATCGATGGCGCCGAAACAGACTTAAGAAAGATTCTCGATTTAAAACCGAATGATCCCGATGCCATGAATGCGCTTGGCTACACCTTGGCTGATCGAACTGATCGATACCAAGAAGCGCTTGTATTCATCGAAAAAGCACTGGAACAAAAACCCGAATCCGCGGCCATTCTGGATTCCATGGGCTGGGTGCTTTTGAAACTCGGTCGCCTAGAAGAAGCCGAGCCATACTTCGTCAAAGCATGGGAGAAAAGTAAAGATCACGAGATTGCAGCGCACTATGGCGAACTACTTTGGCTTCTTGGACGACAACAGGAAGCGCGTGAAATTTGGGATGTGGGCTATGAATCCAACCCAGAAAGTGACAAGATTCGCGCCACGATACAACGGTTAACTGATTCGTGAAGCATTTCATACTCACTTTATTTTTAAGCCTTACGCTGGCCGGCTGCTCATTGATGCCTTGGTCGTCGGATGACGATGCCGAGGTATTGACGTTTTTGCCTGCTGATCAGTTGAACCAGTGGGACCTTACTGCGAAGTTTTCAGTTTCAACCAAAGACGGGACCGAATCCGGCAGTATTCGTTGGATCTTAAATCCAGATGAAGAACGACTCGACGTGCTATCTCCAACTGGTTCAGTTGTAGCCCAACTCACCATGACAGAGTCCGAAGCACGATTGAAGACCGATGATCGTGAAACCGTCGCCAAAGACGCCGACACATTATTTAAAGATGTGATGGATATCTCGCTCCCAGTGAATGCGCTGAGATACTGGGTGCGCGGCCTTGATTCACCAGATCTTCCGCTTGAGTCAGTTGAAAAAGATGGCGAAGGTCGCATCACAGAGCTGTCTCAAGACGGCTGGCAACTTGCCTACAATGGGAACATCTCGATCGAGTCAGGCTCACATCGCTTCGAAGTACCGCGTCGTCTGACGGCTACCCGTGGTGACATCGAAATCCGCTGGGCCAGTACGGAATGGCAGGCGATCACTCAGTAATACATCCCTCGGATGTCCTTGAAGGTGGTTATCGAGCTGCCGCTCCTGCAAAAATCAATCGGTTCCTGCATATCGTTGGTCGACGACCCGATGGCTATCATCGTCTGGAAACAGGATTTCAATTTGTGGATTGGTGCGACTGGATCCACTTTCGAACCACAGACACCCCTGGCATCAAAATTCTCGAAGACCCGATGGCGCTTGGAGAAAACAACTTAATCTACAAAGCAGCCTCTCAATTGCTCCATTCGACACAGCATGGTGTCGAGATCTGGATCGAAAAAAATCTCGGTGGCGGCTCTTCTGATGCAGCCACAACACTCGTGGCACTGAATGAAATCTTTGCACTTGGCCACTCGAGCAAACAACTTCAAGCAATTGGATTAAGCCTTGGTGCTGATGTACCAGTCTTTATCTACGGCAAAAGCTGCTTCGCTTCGGGTGTCGGCGAAGAGTTCGAACAAATCGACTGGCCAGGCAGACAAGTTTTAATCGCGAATCCGAATATTCATGTGTCGACCCAAGCCATTTTCCAGCATCCAAAGTTGACAAGAGATACCCCCTCTTGCAGAATCCGCGCCTCGCAGTTGGATACAACGCACAACGATTGCGAAATACTTGTTCGAGAGATACACCCGACTATTGATCGGTTAATCAATCAAATGCAGGTATTCGGAGGGCCGAGACTCACCGGAACAGGCGGATGCGTGTTCGTGGTCGATCCGGTTAACAGCCACTCAGCAGATGAGATCCTCGAAGATCTCGCTGATGTGAAAGTTAGCCTCCTGAGCAATCAATCAATGTTGTATACTTGCGGCGCAAACGCGTAACTGGGGTGTGGCCAAGTGGTTAAGGCAGCGGGTTTTGATCCCGCCATCCGTAGGTTCGAATCCTACCACCCCAGCCATTTTCAAACCGCTCGACGCTCAAGGAGTCACCTGTGGCCCAACTGATGTTGTTCTCCGGTAACGCCACACCAGAGTTATCCAAAAAAGTTTCCGATTACCTGTCTGTCCCACTCGGCAATGCCAGTGTCGGTCGTTTTTCTGACGGTGAAATCGCTGTTGAAATTGTAGAAAACGTTCGTGGACAGGATGTCTTTGTATTGCAGTCGACCTGCGCACCGACTAACGACAACCTAATGGAATTGGTTGTGATGTGTGATGCCTTGCGTCGCGCATCAGCGTCCCGAATTACCGCAGTGGTTCCGTATTTCGGATATGCACGACAGGATCGCCGTCCACGCTCAGCGCGAGTGCCGATTACCGCCAAAGTCGTTGCTGATATCATGGTTGGCGTTGGAATTGACCGCGTATTGACTGTCGATTTGCACGCAGACCAAATCCAGGGATTTTTTGATGTCGCCGTCGATAACATCTATGCGACACCTGTAATGCTCGACGATATTCAGCGCAACCAACCGAAAGATGCAGTGGTCGTCTCGCCAGATATTGGTGGTGTTGTGCGGGCGCGAGCCATGGCGAAGCAGCTCGATAGCGACCTTGCGATTATCGATAAGCGCCGCCCTGCCGCAAACCAAGCGGAAGTCATGAACATCATTGGTGAAGTCAGTGGCCGTACGTGTCTGATCGTCGACGACATCGTTGATACCGCAGGTACGCTCTGTAACGCTGCCAAAGCACTTAAAGAACAAGGTGCAAAAGCAGTGGTTGCCTACTGTACACACCCTGTTCTTTCTGGGCGCGCTCTTGATAATTTGAAAGACAGCGCGCTTGACGAATTGGTGGTTACTGATAGTATCCCCGTCCCCCCTGCGATCATGGATACCGGACGCGTCCGAATTATCACCATCGCAGAGCTACTTGGCGAGGCTGTACGCCGCGTCAGTAATGAAGAATCCATCAGCGCGATGTTTCGCTAACTGAGGATTGAAGAACGTTTTACTGGTCGAAGTAAAACGGAGACATTGAAGGAGAATGAAATGTCTGATTATCGCTTGTCCGCGCAGTCGCGCGAAGAAGCAGGGAAAGGTTCGAGCCGCCGCCTGCGTCGACTAGAAGGTCTAGTTCCAGCCATCGTTTACGGTGGAAAGAACGAGCCGAAGTCGATTCAATTGGCTCATAAAGATCTAAAGCGTGCACTGGAAGAAGAGGCTTTCTACTCTTCAATCATCACTCTTGAGATTGACGGTAAAGAAGAGCCAGTGATCTTGAAGGCACTTCAACGTCACCCAGCGAAGCCTGTTGTCTTGCACGCTGACTTCCAGCGCGCTTCTGCAGGCACCGTGTTGAAAGTTAACGTCCCTGTCCACTTCTTGAATGAAGCAGCCTGTAAAGGTGTCAAGATGCAGGGTGGTGTCATCCATCACGATGCCGTTGAAATCGAAGTCTCTTGCTCGCCAAAAGATCTTCCTGAATTCATCGAAGTCGACTTGGCAGACGTCGAACTTGATCAAGTAATTCACTTGGCAGACATCAAAGCACCGAAGGGTGTCACGTTTGTCGCTCTGGCACACGATTCAAACCTTCCAGTTGTGAGCATTCACAAAGCGAAGGGTGCATCAGCTGATGCTGAACCAGCAGCTGACGCAGCAGAAGGTGGGTCTGAAGGCGACGAGTGAGCACCTACAAGCTCATCATAGGGCTCGGGAACCCCGGGCCTGAATATGCAGAAACCCGGCACAATGCCGGGTTTTGGCTGTTAGATGCCCTCGCAAATCAAATCTCAACCTCGCTTTCGGCAGAATCAAAATTCTTTGGCTTAGCCGGAAAGGGTTTTATCGGTCCACAAGCGGTCCATCTGTTAAAACCGATGACGTTTATGAATCGGTCGGGGCAAAGTGCGCTCGCACTGGCTCAGTTTTATAAAATTGAACCCGAAGAAATTCTGGTCGTCCATGACGAACTCGACATTGAGCCAGGCCAAATTCGTCTCAAACAGGGCGGCGGTCATGGCGGTCACAATGGACTGCGAGATCTTCATCGTGTCTTTGGCCCAGAGTATGCGAGAATCCGCGTCGGCATTGGTCACCCAGGGCACAAATCGAAAGTTCACGGATATGTGTTGGGAAGAGCATCGGTCGAGCAACACGAGCAGATCAATGACGCAATCAACCATACTCTTAAATTTATGACAG
>RGHP01000181.1 GCA_010024125.1 Gammaproteobacteria bacterium
TTCCGCGGAGACTGTGACACTTGAGGTGTCTGGTGAGGACGGCTTTTCGGTCACAGAAACAGCGTCGCTTGCGGGATTATCAAGAGGGTTTGCTGCGTTAGTTGACGCGTTATTTGATCAGCACGATTATCCGGATGGGGTCTTTGCGTTTACGGGCTCACCTATCGCGCCCACTTGGGATAGAGGGGCTCCCGGGTTGGGTTTTACCCACCGCGAGGGTGATCGGGTCCGTATCACGATACCATCGATAGGTAGCCTGGAGCATAGGGTGGATCGTTGTTCTGAGATACCTGAGTGGAGGTTTGGGTTGCGCGAGTTATTTGATAACCTCGCCCGGCGCGGGCTGTTGGATTTATAAAGCTTTTGGAAGTCGATTTTCTTGTTCAGATATGCCTGATCTTTGTTTTAGCCGGATTGGTAAAGGGAACAGTCGGATTCGGCCTCCCCACCATCGGGATCGGTCTCGGTGCGCTTATTTCAGACATACCGACAGCGATGATGTTGATATTGGTTCCGACGATTTTCACTAATATGACGCAAATACTTAGCACCGGCTCTGTGGCCTCTGTGTTAACGAAGACGTGGGCGTTTTTGCTTGGGGCGGTGGTCTTGGTCCCCGGAGGGCTCTGGATGGTTGTGGTCGTCCCTGAGTTTCCGTACGAGCGTCTGCTTGGGTTATCAATTCTTGTCTACAGTCTCGCGTCATTGAGGGGTTTTAATCCTGTGATGCGAATGAAGAATAACCACGGAATCGGGCTAGCTCTTGGGCTACTGAATTCTGTTTTAACTGGCATGACGGGATCGATGTCGGTGCCCGGTGTGATGTATCTACGATCGCTCCAGCTAACAAAAGATGATCTCCTCTGCGCGATGGGTATTTTGTTTTTCATCTCAACGCTCGCGATGGGTGGTTCTCTCTGGTGGCTTGGTCGTGCGACTCAGGAACTGTCGGTGTTATCTGTCATGATGTGTGTCCCGGTCGCGCTAGGTGTGTGGCTCGGTATGCGGGTTCGCTCAACTCTTAGCGAGGAGCGGTTTAAGCAAATATTTTTGTGGGCGTTTACTGTTCTAGGATCGTACCTCGCGGTTTTTGGTGGCTAGAAACGGCGACTAGATCCCAAGCATGAGGATCCAGCCACTGATGGTAAACAGAGAGAGGAAGGTCGCCACGGTTAGGCTACTCGCCGTCACCGCAGGAAAACCGTATTTCATCCCAAAAATCGAGTACATCGATGGCATCGGTGACGCCGCTAACAAGACGCTGGCCAACACGATGGGCTGCCTAAAATCGTCAACTAAAATAAAGCAAGCCAGTGCGATAAGGGCGGGGTGGACGATGAGCTTCCCAAAACTAGTCCACGCGATATCTGTAACATCTCCGCGGACACTTTTGCCGACAAGAGCCACCCCGATCGCAAAAACCGCGAGCGGGGCAGCGGACGTCCCCATCAGCGCCATCGCATCAAACAGCGGCATCGGAAGTTGAACGTCCCAAGTACTCAAAACGATCGCGATAAATATGCTAACCATTATCGGATTCAGAACGATCCGTTTACCAATAGAGAGGCCCACGCGACGCCAGCTGAGACCATCCTGACTGAAGCTACTTTGCTCCATCAAGAGGATGACGATAGGCATCAGGATCAGATTCTCGATAATGATCGCGGTTGAGAAAGCGATCATCGGGGGGTCGTCAAACGCTAGGATGAGTACCGGGTATCCGATGAAGCCCGACATGCTCCAGGGCACTCCCATACCACCCTGAAGTCTGGCCTGAGGTTTATCTCGCCCAAGAACCCGCTCAAAAAACAAAATCGCTGAAAACGCCAAAACGAGGGAGCATGTCGTGTATATCGCAAAAATGTCCCAACGGAACGCCTGCGAGAAGTCCAGCTCGCTCAATTTAGTGACCAACAGGCACGGAAAGGACACACCCATCACGAATGCGCTGAGGGTCGGGTAATCCTGGACCGATAGCAGACCGATCTTGACTGAGAGAAACCCGAAGCAGATCAGAATGAAGATCGGCGCCACGACGCCCAACACTTCAAACATGCTGTTTATCTATGTCGGCAGCCTGCATCGTCAGCCGGAGCTGGGCGTTCGGGAATCCGTAGCCCTGGTAGCCGTTACGCTGCACGATTTCGAAACAGAATCTTCCATAGATAAGTTTCGTAAATATTTGAAAGAATGAGCCAAATTCATCTTCGTCATACAATATGTGGAGCCGTTTTAGGCGCTCTATATCCTCGACCGCTAAATCAAATCGAGAAGAGATATCGTCGTAGTAGTTGTCTGTCACGTCCATGGTTTCTACAGAGAGGTGCTGCATACGTTCCGCGATCTCAAAAATGTTCTTGGTTCTGAACGCGATATGGTTCACGCCAGAGCCGGCATACTTCTCGAGCGTCTGAGACGCGACCGTTCGTCGGGCGCCGGTGCTGTTGATCGTGAACGCTACGTTTTTATTGGTGCTCTCGAAGACCTGTGAACGCACGAGCCCGGAGGGATCAAGGACGTTCAAGGGTGATGTTGGGTTCAGGTTAAACAGGGCCTTGTGAAGCAAAGTAGCCTGGAGCGACTGCTCGTGATCCATAGTTACCGCGATGTGATCGATCGTCTCGATCCATGAGTTCTGCGCTGCCTCATCACTACCAATAAACTCTCGATCCCAGTGTGGGCTCTGCTCGTTGGGGTCAACGAAATAAAGCTGGGCACCTTCGGGGCTCATAATCGCAGGGAGCCCGTGGGTGTCCGTGTTGGGATCCCCATAGGACACGGGGTAGCTTAATTGGTTCGCTCTCGTAACCATCTTGTCAGGTTCGTCCACCGATAGCCCGTAGGCGCAGACGGATAACCCATGGAGATCATAGTATCGGTTTGCGAATGATCCGTCTTCTCGGTTGAAAACCAGATTAACGTCTCCCTGAGTCCATCGCTCTACATGTTTGGCTTTGTGAGTTGCTGTGAAAGAGAAGCCGAGCCCTCTAAGAATTGCTGAGAGTCTTGGGTACTCTGCGTTGCCAACAGCAAACTCAATAAACTCCACACCAGTTGGCTCCTTTGAGTATTCTAGTTCGTTTGGTTGTGGGCTCGGTTTTTTGTCAGGGGAACGGTTGAGGTAGATCAGTGAGCGGTGACCATCTAACGCCACGCTATCTGCGTTACCGGCCCTGAACTGATCATTAAATATTTCGAGAGAAAGAGCACCGTCGTAGCCAGTTTGTCTGAGTCTTTTC
>RGHP01000182.1 GCA_010024125.1 Gammaproteobacteria bacterium
GTATTCAGCTGGCGTCATCTGACAAGCTACAAACTGGCGCCAAATGAGCTCATATAAACGTTGCGCATCACGCTCAACAGACGCCAGGTCAGATCCTTTTTTACGAACATCCGATGGACGAATTGCCTCGTGCGCCTCTTGTGCGTTTTCGCGGTTTGCATAGAAATTCGGCTTTTCAGGAAGATAGCGTGAGTCAAACTCCGCTTCGATTAATCCTCGAGCAGCATGAATTGCATCATTGGATAAATACGTTGAGTCGGTTCGCATGTAGGTAATGAGGCCGGCTTCATATAACCGCTGGGCCAGCATCATGGTTTTTTTCACACCAAAACCAAGCCGCTGGCTTGCTGCTTGTTGCAATGTCGAGGTAATAAATGGCGCAGGCGGACGGGTCTTCCCTGGCTTACTCTCACGCTCAGACACCGCGTAAGTGGCTCCAGTCAGCGAGTCAGTCGCTGTCTTCGCCTGTTCACCGCTAACTGGCTTAAATGCCTTTCCCTGAAACTCAGTCACCTGAAAACGTGATTCCGCATTCTGATGCGTTAAGTCAGCGAAAATTTCCCAATACTCTTCAGGTACAAACGCACGAATCGCGCGTTCACGCTCGACCACTAATCGAACCGCAACAGACTGAACACGACCAGCTGAGAGGCCTCGGGCAATCTTTGACCAAAGAAGCGGCGACACCATATAGCCGACAACACGGTCCAAAAAGCGTCGTGCTTGCTGTGCATTCACTCGATCGACATTCACCATCGATGGCTTATTAAAAGCCGCTTCAATTGCCGATTTGGTGATTTCAGAAAATGTGACTCGTTGATACTTCGATGGATCACCGCCAATGGTTTCTTGAAGGTGCCAGGCGATCGCCTCTCCCTCGCGATCCAAATCGGTTGCGAGATAAATGTGATCTGCTTGTGATGCGAGTTTTTTCAGCTCAGCGACAACTTTTTCTTTACCTGGCAGGATCTCATACCGTGCCTTCCATCCATGCTCGGGATCGACGCCCATGCGGCGAATCAACTGCTGCTTCGCCTTTTCTTCCTTCGACAACGTCGATGACTTTGCCGTTTTCTCAGATGTCGCTGATCCAGACGTCGGCAAATCACGAATGTGTCCAACACTCGATTTAACGACGTAGTTAGAGCCGAGATACTTGTTAATCGTCTTGGCCTTAGCCGGAGACTCTACAATGACCAGCGATTTTCCCATGGATTTTCTAAACACTCTTCATTTGTGATGTGGTTTCAGGCGTGCATTGAAAAAGCAAACAACCCATTGATGCAAGCATCTCTTTCTTTTTTAGCAATACGGGAGAACGTGAAGAGACTCAAGTCTTGGATGAATAAATTACTCAACGCGTTGCCAATACAGTCAATATTCGATCGAGCAACGGCTTGATCGCGTCAGGCTCAATAGCGGCCTTGGCATCATCAAGAGCAACCCAAACACATCCATTCTCGGCGCCTACACCGACAATGTCGGCGGGCAACGAACCCAGCAGCTCACCAAACTCTCCAGACAACAAGTCCCAACTATGCGCCTCTGGTGGTGACGCCCAAGGTTCATCTCTATCAGGAACCCGCCATAAGGATGCACTGCGCGGCTTTTTATCAGTCCAAATCAAGTACTGCGATAACTGCACAACATCGAGCCGCTCTTTGACCCAATCATCCACTGACAGCATGCGAACTTTCATACCAAGTTTCAAAGCAGCCATGCGACGCTCACCTTGGCGTCGTTCCATCGGTGAGGGAAGAATCCAAGTGAGCGATCCCACGACAGCAAGCAATCCAAGTACAATCCACAACCATGCCATCAATGACGATCCTCTTATGCCTGAGCAAGCCTTATTAAACGCTGTGATTCGCGCGTTACACCACGTTCTCCCGGAGCTTCGCATTGAGGGCGGAGCTCCTGAGCCTTTTTATCAAGCACCAAAAAAGAACAGCCCTGCAATTCTTTTTTTTCGAGACGACTATATCCGCAGTCTCTTTCACGAACTGGCTCACTACTGTTTAGCCGGCGCCAAACGGAGAACACTCGATGATTTTGGCTTCTGGTATGCACCTTGCGGTCGCAGTGCTGATGAACAACTGCAATTCGAACAGGTTGAGGCAAGACCTCAAGGGCTTGAGAAACTATTCTGCGAGGTCTGGAATATACCGTTTTCTCCAAGCCTGGATGATTTCTCTGGTCGACCTCCTTCAACTCTTTTTCTTGAGAACCTAGAAAACGCATACATAGAAATGAAAGAACGGCCTCCAGCCACAGCGAAACACGTTTTAGAGGGTATGTATCATTTTGTCGAGACGGATCTGGCTACTCGCGATCTTTTTAGTCGGCTGTGACTGGACGGACAATTCGTTCGCACCTGACCAAGACGATCTCGATCGAATTGCATCCATCCTCGGAGAGGAATCGATTGCACTACCACCCCCACTAGCAATCGAATCCCAAACTCCTGAACTTGGTTTGAGTGAGACTCGCATCAGTATTGGTGACGCTCTGGAGCTTGGCGAATGTGGATTACTTCCACTCATTGCAGAACGTAACTCTAGCCTTGGTCGGCAAAAGCAAGAATCCACGCGTCTCATCTACGAATGGACACTGAAATCTGGCCTGGATCAATGCAGCCAATTGAATCAGGAGGAATGGTTTCAAAAAGCCCGGATTGCAAAGACTAGGGATGTTGAGATCGCTGTCATTAAGCTATTAATGCGGAGTGAAGAAGCTGACCGTATTCATTCCAAGATCAACAAACCATTCGCTAGTTTGGACGAGAGTCGCATGGCTTATCTCAATCGAACGCAGCCGATCGTGCAGGTGATTACCCAGGCCTTACAACAATCTCCTCCACCGTCAAACACAACTATCACTCAGTTCGAAGATTCGCTCCGTGCTTGGAGCCAAACACAACACCATGGAACATTGCACCAAGCAATCATCGAGGCACAGATTTGGCTTCAAAAAGCGAACACATTGCAAAGCCAAGCCCTAAAGGCAAACCGATTATGCCCCATGGGCACCCCGACAGAAGCTGGTCGCAATTTGCAGTTGTTCATCCGCAATTATTTTGGCGGCACAATCCAGCCCAAACTGTCGTCAATCACCCGAGCACTTGATGAATTAGGCTCAACTTGGTCAACGCTTCCCATCACCCTCTGGTCAGGCGACACGTTGATCGATGCGCTACTGAAGGTCCCACCCCGGTATCGAGATGAGTTTC
>RGHP01000183.1 GCA_010024125.1 Gammaproteobacteria bacterium
GAGATCTTCAAGGTCATAGGTTGTTTTAACGATGTCACTCTGGGTTTGAATGACATTCAACTCCGCTTGCTCAGTTGCATCACGAGTTAACAAGTCTTTGGTATTCAAACTTTTCGCGCGCGCAAGTTGTTGTTCTCGAACAGTCTTACGTTGCTTAAGCAACGCTAGATGCGCAGTCAGGTAGATTTTACGTGCCTTCAGGCTCTTCAACTGATTCCGAATTTCCGTGTCATCCAGTCGGGCGAGCTCTTCGCCCGCTTTCACTGAATCACCCACGCGCACGTTCATCATTGTGATCAATTCAGAAACTTCGGCAGACAAGGTGTAGACCTCTCCAGCCACAACACGACCTGTGACCGCGGTTCCGGTTTGCACCTGGCTACTCATCGCCTTATCGACATAGACGGGAACCCCGGCTGCCAACAGCGATTGAGAAAAGATCAAAGAAAATCCAAACAAGATATAGCGCATAGCATTCGACTTCTGTAGTACTCTGAATTTGCTTTATGCGCCTTATTTTGAACAAATAAAAGTTATTTCTAAAAATATTTTGGAGGCTTCGTGCAATACCTTCACACCATGGTTCGAGTCACTGATTTAAGTGCATCCTTACGTTTTTACTGCGACGGTTTAGGACTCAAAGAAATACGACGCTACGATAGCGAACAAGGTCGTTTTACGCTCATCTTTTTGGCAGCTCCAGATGATCTGGATAGTGCGCAACAAACGAAGGCCCCGCTAATCGAGTTAACCTACAACTGGGATCCGGAGGAATACACTGGTGGTCGCAATTTTGGCCACCTCGCATACCGTGTCGATGACATCTATGCGCTCTGTTCCCACCTCAAAGAACTCGGAGTCGCAATTAATCGCCCACCGCGCGATGGATACATGGCGTTTGTTCGAAGTCCTGATGGCATTTCTGTCGAACTCTTGCAATCTGGCGACGCGCTCCCACCCACAGAACCTTGGGCATCAATGCCAAACACAGGCACTTGGTAAAACCTGATAGACTTTCACCAATAACGGAAAGGACCACAATTATGATGAAAAAACTCCTCACTGCTCTCGCATTCAGTGCAGCAACTTCAGCATCAATGGCCGGCGGAATTCCTGACCCGCTCCGTATTGCAACCGAGGGCGCATACCCTCCGTTCAATGGAGTTGATGCAAATGGGAATCTAATTGGCTTTGACGTCGATATCGCAATGGCTCTTTGCGAAGAAATGAAGGCCAACTGCGAACTGGTTGCTCAAGACTGGGACGGCATTATTCCTGCGCTTGTGGCAAATAAGTACGATGCGATCATCGCATCAATGTCGATCACTGATGAACGAAAGCAAACGATCGATTTCACCAATAAATACTACTCGAATTATCTGGCTGTCATCGGTCCTAAAGGTAAGACTGCAGGTCCTGAAGATCTGTCAGGGAAAACAGTCGGTGCACAGCGCTCAACACTTGCATCCCAGTGGGCTGAAGACAACTTGATGGGACAAGCAGAAGTGAAGCTGTATGACACGCAGACGGCTGCTTATGCTGATCTATCTGCTGGACGTCTCGATGCGATGGTGTCTGATATCTATCCTGCGATGGACTGGTTGAAAGACAATTCAGGCTATGAGCTTGCCGGCGATAAAATTGATATCAACGACCAAATTGGGATTGGTATTCGTCAAGGTGAGGGAGATCTCAAAGCAGCTTTCAACAAAGCAATCGAAGCAATCCGTGCAAACGGAAAGTATGCTGAGATTAACGCGAAGTATTTCTCTGCTGACATTTATTAATCACCTGCGGGAGCGAAAGCTCCCGCCTCTTGCATGGAATCGCTAAGCAAACTAACCATCGGTGCATCTGGTTGGGGTGATGAACTCCTCCTTGGCGCACTGATGACCGTGAGCTTAGCGCTTGCTTCGGTTGCCGTCGGACTTGTCATAGGCGGCAAACTTGCCTTCCTAAAAATTCAACCCAACAAGTTGCTTCGCGGAATGTCTCACGGCGTCACACTGCTATTTCGAGGCACTCCTGAATTCCTGGTGATCCTGGTCGTTTTTTTTGGCCTCGATATTTTGATCAATGCACTCTTACAGGCACTGTCGATCGAGCTGACTGTATCGACCCCGAAATTTTGGGCTGGCGCACTCGGCCTTGGGTTAATTTTTGGAGTCTATGCATCAGAGGTTTTCAAAGGAGCTTATTTCGCAGTCCCTAAAGGACTCATCGAAGCATCGCGCGCACTCGGGCTCTCTCAGCTTCAAACAGTGAGACAGGTCCATATCCCATTGATGTGGAGATATGCACTACCAGGCTTGATGAATCTCTGGCTAGTGCTACTCAAAGATACATCGCTAGTTGCAGTCATTGCTTTTGATGAGCTCTTACGAACAGCCAAAGTGGCGGGTGAAACAGAGCGCGAACCCTTTATCTTCTTCTTCGCGGCCGGAGTGCTCTACCTTCTCATGACTTGGGTAAGTGACCGTGCTAAAGCGCGTCTTGAGGCCCGCGTTGCCTTGGTGGGTCGAAACTAATGATTGAAGAATTATTTAAGTCGATTTATTTCTGGTTTAAAGGGTGGCATTACGGTGTCGGCAAGTCAGTATGCGGACCACTTGAATCGTTCCTTCCGACCTCTATCGGACCGCATTGCCCACGTCTCATTGATGGATTCTTCACAACCTTCGAACTCGTTATCCTGGCACTGATACTTGCCTTCCTACTTGCGCGGACACTAGCCAAACTGCTCGCTCTGGGTCCTCGCTTTATTCAGAGACCAATCACAAGCTACGTGTATGTATTCCAAGGAACGCCGATCCTGATTCAGTTATGGCTTATCTACTATGGTTTGGCTCAATTTGAATTCATCAGAGAGTCAGCTGCTTGGCTTTTCTTAGGCAGCGGATGGTGGGTCGGGCTTATTGTGCTGACACTGAATTCAGCAGCCTACCAAACGAATATTTTGATCGGCGCGATTCGAAATCTGCCTCAAGGGCAACTCGAGGGCGCGCAATCCATCGGACTGAATGCGCGCCAGACCTATCTGAAAATTTTGTTCCCGCAAGCGTTGCGGTGCTCTTGGCCGGCACTTGCAAATGAAGGAATTCTACTACTCAAGGCAAGTGCCTTAGTAAGCACAATTACGGTTCTTGATTTGATGGGGCACGCAAGAACTGTGTTCTCACGG
>RGHP01000184.1 GCA_010024125.1 Gammaproteobacteria bacterium
ATTCTAGATGGGCAGAGTGGGATTTCTGCGATTACAGAATTCGACACCACGGACTATCCAACAAAATTTGCTGGGTTAGTTCCTGAGTTTGATCTAGAGCAGTACATGTCTGTCAAAGACGCCCGCAAAATGGATCCGTTTATCCAGTACGGGATGGTCAGTGCAATCCAAGCGGTTGAACAGTCTGGCCTGATGGAATCGACTTTTGATCCGACCCGAGTGGGTGTATCAATTGGCTCCGGTATTGGTGGTTTAACGCTGATTGAAAACACGACACTGCTTCTCAACGACCGTGGACCACGGAAGGTGTCTCCATTCTTCGTCCCTGGTTCGATCATCAATATGATCGCCGGAAATCTTGCAATTAAATATGGATTCCAAGGTCCAAACATCGCGATTACGACCGCGTGTACTACATCGACACACTGTATCGGCTTCGGTGCGCGCATGATTGCGTATGGTGATGCAGATATCGTGATTGCAGGTGGTGCAGAGAAAGCATCAACGCAACTGGGTATTGCTGGATTCTCTGCAGCACGTGCCTTGTCGACACGCAATGACGATCCTCAGGCTGCAAGCCGCCCTTGGGACAAAGACCGTGATGGATTTGTGCTCGCCGATGGTGCAGCAACCATGGTTCTCGAAGAATATGAATCAGCCAAAGCCCGCGGTGCCAACATCATCTGTGAGTTGGTCGGTTTTGGTATGAGTGATGATGCGCATCACATGACAGCGCCTGCAGAAGATGGACGTGGCGCACGTGCAGCGATGGCCAATGCACTGAAAGACGCAGGATTGTCTGCAGATCAAGTGGATTACGTGAATGCCCATGGGACATCGACTCCTCTGGGTGATGTTGCCGAGTCGCAGGCGGTTGAAACGTTGATGGGTGCGCACGCATCAAAAGTTGCTGTGAGTTCAACCAAGTCAATGACAGGTCACGCCCTCGGTGCCGCTGGTGCGCTTGAAGCCTGTTTTAGTGCGCTTGCAATTCGTGATCAGGTACTGCCACCAACAATTAATTTGGATTCGATTGATGAAGGTTGCCGTTTGGATTACGTGCCGAATACCGCGCGTGATGCAACGATTGAGGTCTCTCTATCCAATAGCTTTGGATTTGGTGGCACCAACGGAACATTGATCTTTAAGCGGGTGTAATGCCCGCTTTAGTCCGCCTTGGACTCCTTGGTCTCGTTGCCATCAGTTGTTTGGTGGTGATGGGCCGTCTTTGGGTTGAATCGCTTCGCTCAGAACCTGTTGCAATCGAAGTGCTCACAGTGCCAGCGGGTTCAACTGCGAGTGATGTGTTAAAAGCACTACACCCATCATTGTCTGTGCGAGAACGTGCACTCGTCTTCTCGCTGTATCCCGAACTAACACATGTGCAACAAGGGAAATATGCGTTCGCTCGGCATGCGACTGTGCTTTCTGCGATGGAACAGATTCACAGAGGTGATGCGATCATTGAACGGATAACCATCCCTGAGGGTATTACAGCATCAGAGCTTTTCGACCGTTTATCCGCGCATGAGGCTCTCGAAGGCGAACTGATATTGTCTGAGGGCGTTTGGACGGGCTTAGGTGATCAGTGGTCATCGCATGAAGGTGCGTTTTTGGCGGAAACCTATTTTTGGCAACAAGACTTGTCAAAAAATGCATTGTTAGAGCGGGCGCACCAAGCACTTCTGGAGTCCCTTGATCTCGCGTGGATGCACGCCGATCCTGCGGTGAAGACAATTCTAAAATCTCCTTACGAGTTACTGATTCTTGCATCCATTGTTGAAAAAGAAACAGCGCTTGCCGTTGAGCGACCACGGATTGCGGGCGTGTTTCTTGAGCGGCTCAAACGGAAGATGCGACTGCAGACGGATCCAACAGTGATTTACGGTCTTGGTGAGCGGTTTGATGGCAATTTGACGCGGCAGCATCTGAGAGAGAAAACACCCTATAACACTTATCGTATCGATGGCCTTCCGCCAACACCGATTGCTTTGGTTGGGCCCGATGCGCTTGGTGCTGTTGCACACCCCGAATTCACTGGAGATTTGTATTTTGTGGCTGATGGCAGCGGTGGGCATGTGTTTTCGCGTACTCTAGAGGCGCATAATGCCAATGTTCGAAAATATCAGTTGAAACGATGAGTATTCCGAAGGCCCAATTTATTACGCTCGAAGGTGTCGAAGGCGCCGGTAAGAGCACGCAAAAACAAGCGCTGTGCCGTTTGTTGGATGCCAATGGAATTCCGTATATCGAAACTCGTGAACCAGGCGGAACCCCTTACGCAGAATCCATTCGGGAATTGTTACTCAGTCATTCTTTAGATGCACCGTCTGCAAAAACTGAATTGCTTCTCATGTTTGCCGCGCGTGCACAACACTTGGAGACCAAAATCCTACCGGCTCTGGAAGCGGGAACATGGGTGGTTTGTGATCGATTTACCGACGCGACCTATGCCTATCAAGGAGGCGGTCGACAGTTACCTGTGGACTGGATCGAGACATTGGAAACGCTTGTCCAAGGAGTCAAGCGTCCAGATTTGACTTTAATTTTTGATGTGCCCGTTGAGATCGGTCTCGCACGTGCTGGTCGTCGTGGGGCCTTGGATCGGATCGAATCAGAAGATATCGCGTTTTTCGAGCGTGTCAGAGCGATGTATCAGCACATCGCAAGCCGAGATACGGAGCGCGTTGTGACTTTAGATGCGTCGGCGGATATTGAAACTGTGACTGAGTCGATGATTGCATTACTCATGACGCGTTGGAACTTATCATGTCACCCTGGCTAGATTCTGCATGGCGCTTGGTCGTTGAAGGTTTGCAGTCGAAAGCGCCTCCGCATGCATGGTGCATCGTCCATCCACGGGGTGTGGTGGCTTCTGAATTGACCGATCGGCTGGTCCGTTTATTGTTGTGTCAAAATCCATCCAACCATGAGTCCTGTGGTCAGTGTGTGTCATGTCGAATCGAAGAAACGCATCCGGATTTGGCCGTTCTCGAGCCCGAAGGTGCCGCTGGCATGATCAAAGTCGATTCTGTTCGTGAGTCAATTGATACTGCCTACACGACAGCTTCGATGGGCGGTCGTCGCGTCGTGTTGGTGCGTCCAGCTGATTGTTTAAACCAAGCCTCCAGTAATGCCTTATTGAAGGTGGTTGAAGAACCGCCTTTAGGTACTGTCTT
>RGHP01000185.1 GCA_010024125.1 Gammaproteobacteria bacterium
CGATTACGCAGTGATCACTGGCAACTACTGGGCGTTTACCCTAACTGATGGGGCGCTCCGTATGCTGGTTGTGCTGCATTTTCACAGTTTGGGGTTTACGCCTTTCGAGATCGCATCACTCTTTTTATTTTATGAGTTCTTCGGGATTGTCACTAACGCCGTGGGCGGTTGGCTGGGTGCGCGAATTGGATTGAATCGCACCATGCAAATTGGTTTGCTCATGCAAATTGGTGCCTTGTCGATGTTGTTGGTGCCTGAGCAGATGCTGACCGTGGTATGGGTGATGATGGCTCAGGCGCTGTCGGGTATCGCAAAAGATTTGAATAAGATGAGCGCGAAGAGCTCCATGAAATCGATCGCAAGCGATCAAAACGAAGGGTTGTATCGTATCGTCGCGTTTTTAACGGGTTCTAAAAATGCGTTAAAGGGAGCGGGATTCTTTATCGGAGCGCTCTTACTGTCGTTATTTGAATTCCAGGGTGCTGTTACCGCGATGGTCTTGATGCTCACGATGGTGTGGTTATTGAGTCTTTTATTGTTGCGCCAAGAGCTTGGCGTGATGAAGAATAAGCCGAAATTCAATCAAATTTTCTCAAAATCCACTGCTGTGAATTGGTTGTCACTTGCACGCTTCTTTTTATTTGGTGCGCGTGATGTCTGGTTTGTTGTTGCCTTACCGGTTTTCCTGCATCAAACCCTTGGGTGGGATTTTTGGCAGGTTGGCGGATATTTAGCCGCTTGGATCATTATTTATGGGTTTATCCAAGCAGTTGCGCCGAAGTTAACCGGAAAAAATAAAGCACCTGAGGCTGTGCGTGCACAGTTGGTTATGTTCGGAGGATTGCTCGCGTTGATCCCGGCCGGTATCGCGCTCGCGTTAACTCGTGATTTTTCTGTCGTCTATGTCGTCACCATTGGTTTGTTGCTGTTTGCATTGTTGTTTGCGATGAATTCAGCTTTGCACAGCTTCCTGATTGTGCGTTTTGCGCGAGCTGATGGTGCAAGTTTAGATATCGGGTTTTATTACATGGCGAATGCAGGTGGCAGGCTCGCTGGAACCGTCGCCTCAGGAGCGTTGTTTCAAGTATTTGGTTTGGGTGCTTGCTTGTGGGTTTCTGCGCTATTGATTGCGTTTGCATCAATCACAGCGCTCTCTCTACCGCAGGAAGAGGTGGGCACTGTTTAACAGTGCCCATGTCTTTTCAAACTTCAGGGTTTGCTTTAATGCGGTGGATTGCAAGATCGGCCCCGTCGAATTCATCTTCTTCAGACAGACGTAATCCAAGGGTTTGACGAATCACACCATAAATAATGAAGCCTGAGATGAGTGCGATACCGACGCCGGTGACTGTTCCAATCAACTGCGCCATGAATGAAACACCGCCGAGACCACCAAAGGCAGCCGTTCCAAAGATGCCACACGCAAGTCCACCCCAAGCACCACAGACTCCATGAAGTGCCCATACACCCAAGACATCATCGAGTGTCTTCTGCTTTGAACACCAGACGAACAACCAAACAAATAACGCGCCGGCGACGAGGCCTGTCGCAAGTGCGCCAAGTGGGTGGAATACGTCTGAACCGGCACAGACTGCAACCAGCCCAGCCAATGGGCCGTTATGGATGAAGCCGGGATCGTTTTTACCAATGATGAGGGCTGCGATTGTTCCGCCAACCATGGCCATCAATGAATTCACAGCTACTAGGCCGCTAATACCTTCAACTGCCTGCGCGCTCATCACGTTAAAACCAAACCAGCCGACAGTCAGAATCCATGCACCAAGTGCTAAGAATGGAATTGAGCTTGGTGCGAAAGAAATGATGCGTCCATCACGGATTCTGCCTTTACGAGAGCCAAGTAGTAACACAGCAGCCAACGCAAGCCATCCACCCATGCCGTGCACAACGATGGATCCTGCGAAATCATGGAATCCAGCACCAGTCAGATCTTCAATCCACTGTTGGAAACCGAAGTTACCGTTCCAGATCATGCCTTCGAAGAATGGATAGATCAGAGCCACAATCAACACATTAGCGACCATCATTGGCCAGAATTTGGCGCGCTCTGCGATACCACCTGAGATGATTGCAGGAATTGCGGCAGCAAAGGTTAATAAGAAGAAGAACTTCACCAGCGCAAAGCCGTTTCCTTCCATCATTTGATCGGCGCCAACTAAGAATCCAGTGGCATATGCGACCTGATAGCCGACAAAAAAGTAAGCAAGTGTTGATGCACCAAAATCAGTCAAAATTTTAACCAAGGCATTGACTTGGTTTTTGTGACGAACTGTTCCGACCTCTAAAAATGCAAATCCAGCGTGCATAAACAGCACTAAAATTGCACCCATTAAAAGGAAGAACGTATCCGTTCCAGCAACGATGACATCGATGCGTTCAGCTAGGCCAGTCAGAGTCGGCTCCATAAAGTCTCTCCGTTAGATGCACCATCATGGTGCAATTTAAGTTAAACGACCGCGTTCACGCACAACCTTGGTTCAATGTGCGCGACTTTGGTGCGAAATCAGTATCTGTTGGGGGTTGGAGCGAAATGTATGCCAAAAAAAAGGCGGGGAGTTCCCGCCTAAAGATCGCAACTGAAAAATCTATGCGGCTGATTGCTGTGACGCGCCGTGCGCCATCCATGCCAACGTGGTATCAAGCATTCGGTTAGAGAAGCCCCATTCGTTGTCATACCAAGACAGTACTTTAGTCAGGCCGCCGAGTATTTTGGTGTGATTCAAATCAACAATCGAGCTGGCTGCGTTGTGATTAAAGTCCTGGCTGACAAGTGGCAGGGTATTGACGGTCAATATTCCACTCGGGCTTTCTGACGCTGCCTTCTGAAGCGCTTGATTGACTTCATCCGCTGAAGCCTTAGTTTTCAGTCGGCAGGTCAGATCCACTAATGACACATTAATGGTAGGTACGCGCACTGCCATGCCATCAAGACGTCCATTGAGATGCGGCAGTACTAACCCAACCGCTGCGGCTGCACCGGTTTTGGTTGGAATCATGGAATGACCTGCGGCTCGTGCTCGATACAGATCTGAGTGGTAGACATCGGTTAGTTTTTGATCGTTGGTGAACGAGTGGACGGTTGTGATTTGTCCTTCCTCAAGCCCAAACGCATCATCGAGTGCCTTGGCGAGTGGCGCCAAGCAATTTGTCGTACAGC
>RGHP01000186.1 GCA_010024125.1 Gammaproteobacteria bacterium
TTCCTTGTGAGTGACTTTGAGCGTGAAGTCGTGGCCGCCGCTGCCATTGACAATCCGCAGGTGCTCGGGCCGAAATCCAACACTGACATTGCCCTGGACTGGCTCACTAGGCACGTGATCTAGGCTGAACTCGAGAGTCTGGATGCGACCAAGGCTATCAACCTCGCCGGGGAAAATGTTCATGCGCGGACTGCCGACGAACTGCGCAACCCGAAGATCTGCGGGGTTTCGATAGATTCTCTCGGGCGTATCGACCTGGAGAATCTGACCGTCCATCATGACGGCCATCCGCGAGGACATGGTCAATGCCTCGGCCTGATCGTGTGTGACGTAAATGAACGTGGTCTTGAGGGAACGATGCAGTCCACTGATCTCCGCGCGCATGTGAACCCGAAGTGCAGCATCCAAATTGGACAGTGGCTCATCCATCAAGAAAGCGGTGGGCTGGCGCACCATTGCTCTGCCAACCGCCACCCTCTGGCGCTGTCCCCCCGATAACTCACCGGGTTTTCGCTCAAGCAAATGGCTGATCTGCAGCGTTTCTGCTGCATGGTCTATTTTCGAGCGGATAGCGTGCATCTTAGTAGCGCGCGACGGAAGCAGGTTTCCCAAAAGCGGCATGCGTTCGGCAGCAGACAGATCACGAAGACGTAAAGGAACCATCATATTTTCCCGAACGCTTAGATGCGGATAGAGCGCATACGACTGAAACACCATGGCAAGATTTCGCTCACTCGGGCGAACGGCATCCACAGTGTCCCCACCGATCGACACACTTCCGGAAGTCTGTGACTCGAGGCCTGCAATAATCCGCAGAAGGGTCGACTTGCCGCACCCACTGGGTCCCACTAGGGTCAGAAATTCGCCAGCTTTGATGTGCAGATCAACATGATCTACAGCCATCGCGCTGCCGAAAGACTTGACCACCCGCTCTAGTTTGATATCCATTCTGAAAATCTTTGGAACCAGAACTATTAATTAAAGTGGCATGTAGTAAATCACCTAAAAATGACATTGGTATTACATTGAGTCAACAATTTGAGATGCCCAACAAGTTTGCATACGACTATGATTAACGTATGGCTAAGAGAGAATTCACATTTTTCAACCCGACCAAACTGGTTTTCTGTCCTGATTATTTGGAGTCGCTCCAATGCCACGTTGGAACTCGCGACTATGGCATCGTCACTTACCCAGACGCCTTTTTCTCGACCGCGGTTGACCAAATTCAAGGAATCCTTGGCAAAGCGGTTTTTGTTGCCACAGACATAACGCCGAATCCTGACTTTTCTTACTTCAACACGTTAGACGAAGAAAGACGGCGGGATCTCGCAAAGGCAGAGGCTTTGATTGCACTAGGAGGAGGATCTGTAATAGATACGGCAAAAGTCTTCGCTGCGGGGCTCGAAGACCTGCCTGATATTAAAGACTTGCTAAATTTCGCAAGTCAATCTCAAGTCCTCCGCTCGAAAGATATCATTGCAGTCCCAACAACAGCCGGAACCGGCAGCGAAGTGACATCATGGGCGACTGTCTGGGATAGCGAATCGGGACGAAAATTTTCGCTGAGTCATCCTGACCTGTATCCAAAAGTTGCCATCCTTGATCCATCGCTCACGTATAAACTTCCGCCAAGAATTACGCTGGCCTCAGGTCTCGATGCGTTGTCTCACGCCCTTGAGAGTGTCTGGAACATTAACGCAAACCCCATATCAAGCAACTACGCCGTGCGGGCAAGCCGTATCATCATCGAGACATTGCCATCTCTGATGAACAATCCTGAGAACGCACAACTTAGACAGATGATGCTGCGGGCGGCAGTTTTTTCCGGGCTTGCCTTCTCTAACACTAAAACCGCTCTAGCTCACAATATTTCTTATCCGGTATCACTGAACCACAACCTAGAGCATGGCATCGCATGTTCTTTCACACTCCCCCTGGTAATGCGTCGAGCGATCGGATCCGATACCGTTTGCGATGAAACCCTTCGCGAGATTTTTGGCAACGATCTACATAACGGGGCTGATCGGCTGGAGGAATTCTTGTGCGACCTCGCAATCAGCACAGAACCCGAAGATTACGGCATACCGGCAACCACTTTTAAAACATATCTCGATGACGCGCTGAAGGGAGAACGTGGACGCAACTTCATTGCTGCCTAGTCGCAAGCAAAAACGTGAAGAGAGCAGATCCTGAACAACACAAAGATTCAAAGCCGGTTCTTATCATCCTAATCATAATCATGACCGCGCTAATCTCCTTTATAGATCATCAGCAACATGACATCAATCCCGCGCTCAAAAAACGTCCGTACTCTAGCAAATTCGTCGGAACTTTCACGCCGGTCTTGTGTGAGGACCTGCTATGCAAAAGTGAGTCGCTACTCTTATACGATTCATTGCGGTACTGGCGTGTGATCGAATTCTTCCGAAGCCATAATGCGTTCGACCCCTCCGAGTTCAGCGATGCGTCTTGCCTGATCAGCGAACGCCGTTTGATTAGCGGCATCCGGGTCAACGATCCCTGTCAGGGCCCGGTGGCAGCGAGCCAGATCATCGGCATAAGAGGGATCTTCGGCGAGATCGTTCAATTCATCTGGGTCAGCGTCCAGATCAAAGAGCTCCGGTGCGAAACCGGGGTAATAGTTGTACTTCCAGCGCCCTGTTCTCAGCATGAACATACCCACGGGTGATCCGCCGTCATGGTACTCGGACAAAACCGCCCGATCCGCCAGCGGGCTGGCTGAAAGCGACGCCAGTGAAAGCCCCGGCCGTTCAATAGCATCGCTCTTGGCTCCCACGGTTTCCATGACTGTGGGATAAACATCAACCAACGAGGCGAGCGCATCGGTTTCGTGTCCCCTGGCAATACCAGGCCCGCTCACGATCATCGGAATACGGGCCGCCTCATCATAGAGCGTCATCTTGGTCCAGAGGCGTCGGTCTCCGTTGTGGTCGCCATGGTCACTGGTATAGATCACCAAGGTATTGTCGGCCTGACCGGTTGCCTTAAGGACCTCGATAACTTGTCCGACCTGTGCATCCAAAAAACTGCACAGTCCGTAGTAAGACGCTCGGGCAATCTGACGGCTTTGCTCATCAAAAGCATCGTCCACATAGGTCAAGTCTGTATGAAACTCTGTTGTGGTTG
>RGHP01000187.1 GCA_010024125.1 Gammaproteobacteria bacterium
TCCGAAATGTGACAGGGTCACAGACAACTGGAACGACTCACGTTATCTTGGTTTCAATGATGAACCAAAGGAGGGTGAGGTTGATGAATTTGATCTCTACGCTCCAGTGAAACCTGATGACAATGACTCTCCAATCATTGAAGAGCTTGACAAGCCTGAACCACTCGATGGTCAAGATTCTGACGTGGGGCCGCCTAAGCCACCAAAAGCTTAATCACAGATGGCCGTAGAACGCCGCCATTTCTTGTGTTGCCTGACACAGCCCTTCAGCCATCTGCGGACCGAAAGCGCAATGGCCAGCATGATCAAGAATTCTGAGGTTAAGATTTGGGTAGACCGCTTTTAGATCATGGGCGTTACGCACTGGGCAGACATGATCATTGGCGCCGTGTAATAAAAACATCGGGGTTGATGCGAGTTCGTTGTGCGTCACATCAAAAATGCCGTCTTGAAGGAAACAACGCTGACTCAAATAATGATGCTCAACCTGAGCACTACTCAATTCCCGTCGGGGTGATTTTTCACCGGTTTGAGTCGCTTGTGGGTCACAGGTCGATAATCGGTGCTCCCATAAATTCCAAGCACGCGCTGCTTGCAATCGAGTGAATTCATCCTCTGCATTAAGAAGCGTACGATAACCATCTAATACATCCTCAAGAGAAGGCTGCTTATCATCCTCAATAGGGGCGACAAAATCAGACCAGGCGGCGGGATATAAGCTGGCAGCACCTCCCCCATAAAGCCAATTGAGATTATCGAAGGTATTTAAAAAGACGCCGCGTAGAATGATACCGAGGCAACGCTCGGGGTGTTCCATAGCATACAAGAGTGCGAGTGTTGCGCCCCATGACCCGCCAAACAAAATATATCGAGCAAGGCCAAAATGGGTCGTCACCAGATCGAGGTCTGAAATCAGATCATCCGTGGTATTCGCGTGCAGATTACCCTTTGGTTCAGAGCGGCCGCAACCGCGCTGATCAAAACACACAACATGGTAGATATCAGGGTTAAAAAACCGAGGCATTAAAGGTGATGTGCCGGCCCCGGGACCACCATGTAGGCAGACCACTGGAAGACCGCTGGGATTACCAAAACACGCAGTCCATAGTCGGTGATGACCATCAGTTGTGGTCAACACCTCTTCGCGAAATGGCTTTGTTTCTGGATATAGCCTATGCATACGCCCCCTAATGGGGCGGCATGCACTCCTAGCTTGCCGCCTTTGACCGGCCCGCACGTTTGCGGTCGGACTCTTTGAGTAGTTTCTTGCGAAGTCGAATATGATTCGGTGTGACTTCGACGAGTTCATCATCATCAATGAATTCAAGAGCAGACTCAAGGGTCATCTTAATTGGCGGCGTGAGAATTAGGTTTTCATCAGTGCCAGCCGCACGGATATTGGTCAACTGTTTACCCTTGACTGGGTTCACTGGAAGATCGTTATCTCGGGCATGGATACCGAGCAGCATTCCCTCGTAAACATCAACGCCCGGACCGACCATCAATCTGCCGCGGTCTTGGAGGTTATAGAGTGAGTATGCGGTGGTCGCACCATCTGTCATTGAGACGAGGACACCATTAATTCGGTTGCCCAAGTCACCGGGTTTCACAGGTCCATAATGGTCGAAAACATGACTCATAATGCCTGTTCCCGATGTCATGGTTAGGAACTGCGACCGGAAACCAATCAGTCCACGTGCAGCAATGATGTACTCAAGACGCAAGCGTCCCTGTCCATCAGGCTCCATGTTTTTCATATCGCCTTTGCGGAGGCCCATCGCTTCCATTACAGCGCCCTGATGCTGATCTTCGATATCGATCACAACATATTCGAATGGCTCTTCTTTCACGCCGTTGACTTCACGAACAATGACTTCGGGTCGAGAGACTCCCAGTTCAAAGCCTTCGCGGCGCATTGACTCAATCAGAACCGACAAATGCAGTTCGCCTCGACCAGAAACGACAAATTTGTCTGGCGAATCGCCTTGCTCGACTCGAAGTGCCACGTTATGAATCAATTCCCGATCCAGTCGATCTTTGATATTTCTTGACGTCACATACTTACCGTCTTTGCCCGCGAATGGACTGTCATTCACTTGGAATGTCATGCTGACGGTCGGTTCATCTACGGTGAGGGGCGGTAGACCTTCTGGTAATTCAATCGAGCAAATCGTGTCTGAAATCGACAGTGGATCAAGACCCGTGATACAGACAATGTCACCAGCTGTCGCCGACTGCTGCTCAATCCGTTCAAGACCTAAATATCCGAGAATCTGGAGGACTTTTCCGTTGCGAGTACCACTGTCTCGGTCAACCACGGTTACCTGTTGATTCCGCTTCAACTGACCGCGACGTATACGTCCAACACCAATCACGCCCTGAAACGAGTTGTAATCGAGCGCCGAAACCTGCAACTGTAACGGACCATCGAGATCAACCTTTGGAGCGGGACAATGGTCTACGATTGCTTGAAGGATCGGCTCCATACTCTCAATCAACTGATCTGGTTCAGGACCTGACAGGCCGTTAACAGCAGAACAATATACAACTGGGAAATCCAGTTGCTCATCTGTCGCACCCAGCTGGTCAAACAAATCAAATATTTTATCGATAGCACCGTGTGGATCTGCACCAACTTTATCAACTTTATTGACGATAACAATCGGTTTTAATCCCTGGTTGAACGCTTTCTGCGTCACAAAACGTGTTTGTGGCATTGGACCTTCTGCAGCATCAACAACCAAGAGCACTGCGTCGACCATCGACAAAACACGTTCAACTTCACCACCGAAGTCGGCGTGACCTGGTGTATCGACGACGTTAATACGGTAGTCATTCCAATTAAGACCAGTGTTTTTCGCCAGAATTGTGATTCCACGTTCTTTTTCCTGATCGTTTGAGTCCATCACGCGTTCGTTAAGAATCTCTTTCCTGTCGAGGGTTCCAGACGCAGCTAACAGCTTATCGACAAGTGTAGTTTTGCCATGGTCAACGTGCGCGATAATCGCCACGTTGCGTATTCGTTCAATCATAAAGTCCTCCAAGCGCGCGGGAGTATAA
>RGHP01000188.1 GCA_010024125.1 Gammaproteobacteria bacterium
TTTTCAAGAAAATCCAAAGATAACAATTCCGGAAACCAAGAGGAGACAAAGGAAAATTATACCTAATCTAGACTGGGACGTTAATTGAGCTTGGAGTTCCCGGATCATAGTAAGATGAATTTGATTCAATTGTTTTTCATCTTCTACTCTTTTTTTTAATTCAGCTATTTCCCTATCTTTAACTTCAGCTGATTTCTTAAGATCCTCAACAGCTTTATCATTTTCACCGGAAGTATCAGTATCACTTGGTTCTGCCATAGCTGACTCCTTCTCTATGCATATCGTATTCAGTCATGTTGGTTGGAGCTGTTTTAGTCTTTTACAAGCCTCAGCAGGTACTACAAATCCTTTAAAGCCTACTCAGCCCCTCCCGGGGGTCTAAAACAGCCCACCCTAGGCTATGACAATAGACTGGGGAGCTATGCAGTTTGAACAGTAGACAACTGAGTAGACAAAAGAGTGCTGTTGTAGATGAACTGATGATGTGTAAGTCTTTGATTCTAGGTAGACATCAGTGATCTATGGAGCCTTAGGTAGGAACCTTCACAGGCCACCGGCACCATAAAAAAAACCGCTGCAGAGCAGCGGTCTGGTGTCACTTAAGGCCTCATGCCTCCAACCCCGATCCATCGAGTGTTTCAGCGTCGATAATCCCCCACAGATTATGTAACTGAAACAAGCACACCTCAATAAGCCTGTTAGGCCTAATAACAGTAAATAAATTAATTGCTAGTTGGAATGAGTATTCGACTAATTGATTGAATTTAAATGATTTTTTGGTCTATTCTTGCAGTGTAGTAAGTTTATGCCAGAGAACTTTGGTGGTCAGCCGCCAAATTCGGATGATTGCTACTTGCTGCCTTTTTTGTGGCGTTCAGTTAACGATGCGATGATGGCTCGCGCATGTTCTTCTGAGAGGTTGAATTCCTGTCGAAGTCGGTCAATGTGTGCGGCCTCATCAGAGGTGATAATGCCGTCAGAGAGTGCGTGGTCGACTTCTGCTTCGAAGATGGCTTTACGTTTTTCCAGTTGGTTTGCAAATGCATTGCCCACAATCCCTGTTAGGAGAGCAACTGTGCAAACACCCATCAGTGCTGTTAACGCACCGATCAGCTTGCCAAGAGGCGTGACGGGCGAGACGTCACCATATCCGACCGTCGTCAAGGTAATAATGGCCCACCACATGGTTTCTGGAATCGAAGAAAAGACATCCGGTTGAATCTTGTTTTCTGCAACGTAGATGAGAGCGCTAGCTAAAAATAACGCGATGCCGAGCAGATACAGCGCAGCACCAAAAGCTCTGCGCTCTTCGTAAATCGCTGAAATCAAGTCTTCAAGTGCTGATGAATAGTGGCTGAGTTTTAACAGACGAATCATCCGTAGCACGCGAAGCCAACGCAAATCGGCTCCTGGTATGAGCCATTGTAAAAAACTGGGGAGGAGTGCGAGTAGATCGACAATCCCTGTGAAGCTGAACATATAGTTGAGGCGCTTACCTGTCGCCGATTCTCCTTCGAGGTCTGAGCGCATGGGTGCAGACCAAAGGCGCAAGACATATTCAATGGCGAAAACCGTGACAGAGATTATCTCGAATGCAAACAGTTGCGGCCCATAGACCGCCGCGATACTGTCGACAGACTCGAGACATACAGCGATTAAATTAGCGAGAATCAGTAAAGACAGAGCGAGGTCGACGCGTTTGCTGATACGATCACCGAAGCGACCTTTGTTCATGATTTCAGCCATTCGCTGTTGAGTGATTCGCATAGCGGTTCCTTTCGAGAGTTGGGCAAGTTTAGAGGATTTCCATGAAAAACAATAACAAGCTGATTCGCTCTGCAATCACCATCGCAGTCGGCTCTTACTTATTGCTTGGTCTATCAATGTCAGCGAGAGCATCTGAAACTCACGACAATTATGCATTCATGAGTGCGCAAGATCTCTATGACGCACTATCGCAACAATCGCAAGTCGCGCTAGGGTATTTATTAGGGATTGTCGATGCGAGAAAGGGCCCTCAAGCAACTGGGGGTTGCTTTACAGTTCCCTGGCAATCGGATGCAGATGAAGTCATTGTGGCTGCCTATCTGGACTATTGGCCGCAGGTTGCAGATTTTGCGATGAAGGCTCCGGATGCTTTGGTCAAAATGATGCAAGAACGATTTCCCTGTCAGCCAAACTAAAGTGATTCAATACACATCTGACTGTTATCTCATATCGCTATAACGATAGCGGTTTCAATTACTTTTCTACGTAGTGATATTCATTTAACTTGACATGGTTGTTTGACTTTAGTCCCAACAACCTAGGATTTTTTATACAGACGCGTAAACTGAGGTCTTGGTTATATCGATAGAACAGATTTAAAGGAGTGCTTCGATGCGTTTTGATCTTCTGAAAGCTTTGGTCATAGTGATGGGTCTAGGATTATTGCCCCTGCCTTCATTGGTGAGCACAGCGGTCGCTGAAGAGCCAAAAAAATGCGCTGATGGCAAGCCTTGTCCAACCGACTCTGAGCTCGAGGATTCGTGCAAAGACGAGGGTGAATCTCTCTGAAATATAATCGTCTTCGAAGATAATAATCGATAAGGAAATTGAACATGGGTATTCAAAAAGCTTTCGCAGGAGCCTTGGTCGCAGCTGCGATGACGATCGCTCCGTTTGCAGCCAACGCTGAAAATAAGCCAGTCGATATCACTTTTGGTGGAAAAGCGACTGCACAAGTCAAGCACAACGGTAAGATCATTACGATCCAGCGTGTGCAGGACAACGGCAACAATGTAGACGCATCGTTTGCGAAAACGTCTCGTCCTTGTCCTCCATTTTGTATTCAGCCAATCAGTCTGGCGCCAGGTGTAGAAACCATCGGTGAAAACGAAATGATCGACTACCTTGAGCAAATGTCAGCAGGTGATGACTCGATCCTCGTGATCGATTCGCGGACACCAAACTGGGTTGAACGTGGACAAATCCCTGGCGCGGTCAATTTGCCTTGGACGAAGCTCAACACTGCCAAAGGTGCTGATCCACTGTCTATCGGTGAAATCATGGAAGG
>RGHP01000189.1 GCA_010024125.1 Gammaproteobacteria bacterium
ACCAAAACACGGTCGAGTGATCGACAGGCTTGGCGCGCTTCGTAGAGACCATAGAGCGTATCGCTTTTGTGAAACAGTTTGGTTTCGGGGCTGTTTAAATATTTGGGTTTGCTGTCATCAAGGACGCGTCCCCCGAATGCGATGGTGCGACCACGGATGTCTCGAATTGGAAACATAACCCGCTCTCGAAAACGATCATATTCGCGTCCCTGGGCATTCGCGACAGTTAACCCGGCTTCAAGTAATTGCTTCTTGGTTTGCGCATCATTACCGAGGTGATCGTATAAAAAACGCCAGCCGTCGGGTGCATATCCAAGCCCGAACCGATGCGCGATTATTCCGGTTAGACCGCGACCTTTCAGATAATTGACCGCACGCTCTCGATTTGGGTTGGATTTGAGGGCCTTCCTAAATGCTTGATCTGCTTTTTCAACGATTTCATAGAGTGCTTTACGTTGACCGGCCTCTGGGTCTGCGGCTTCTGTTGGGACTTCAAGCCCTGCGAGTGAAGCTAAGTTCTCAATCGCGCTGATAAAATCGACTTTATCGTATTCCATGATGAAGCTAATCAGGCCGCCTGAGGCTCCACAACCAAAACAGTGATACACCTGCTTGTCTGGACTTACTGAGAATGAGGGGGATGAGTCGTCATGAAACGGACAGCGACCGTGATACTCACGACCTGACTTTTTAAGTGGAACGCGAGTGCTGATCACATCAACGATATTGACGCGATCATTCAGTGTTTCGATAAAAGAATCAGGGATTCGTCCAGCCACTTGATATCCGACGATTGAGTTCAGTGGTCAGAGTGTATCTGAAAATTCGAGATTGGATTTACCCGAGTCGGTCTTTGACAAGTTTGCTGACGACTTGCATGTCAGCACGACCTTGAACCTTCGGTTTGAGTTGGCCCATGACTTGCCCCATACCTTGGGGTCCTGAGGCACCTGTGTCGCTGATTGCTTGATCAATCAATGACATGATTTCGTCGTCGCTCAACTGCGCAGGGAGAAACTCTTTCAGAATCTCGACCTCAGCAAGTTCTGTATCTGCGAGGTCTTGGCGTCCACCGTCGACGAACTGATTTGCAGCATCGCGACGTTGTTTTGACATTTTATCGATGATGGCAAGACAACGGGCGTCGTCGACATCGATACGTTCATCCACTTCAACACGCTTGATCTCGGCGAGTACCATCCGAATGACGCCGAGGCGAAACTTCTCTTTCGCCCGCATGGCATCTTTCATGGCTTCGGTGAGAGTGTTTTTCAGCGAACTCACGCGAACGTCTCAGCGATTAATAGAGACGTTCGAATTTTTTCGTTTCGCGAGACACCTTCTTCAGATGACGCTTAACCGCTGCAGCAGCTGCACGCTTACGCAGAGTTGTTGGCTTCTCGTAGCACTCACGACGACGAACTTCAGAGAGAACGCCAGCTTTCTCGCAAGCACGCTTGAAACGACGAAGTGCGACGTCAAAGGGCTCGTTGTCTTTAATTTTTACCGCAGGCATTAAAATGCACCTATCCTTAAATTAAACTAAGTTTGAATTTGGTATCCCCACTTGGGGCGCGAGAGAATACCAGTGTCTAGAGAAAAAGGGAACCAAATGCGTGTCTTAGGTATTGAAACTTCATGTGATGAGACTGGAATTGCGATTTATAGCAACCAAGACGGCCTCATGGCCCACAGAGTTCATAGCCAAATTGACGTCCATGCCTACTATGGCGGTGTCGTTCCAGAGCTCGCTTCCCGTGATCACGTCCGCTATCTCCGCCCATTGGTTGATGAGACTGTTACCGCTTCGGGATTGAAGTTGGCTGATATTGATGCAATTGCTTATACAACTGGGCCGGGCCTTTTGGGTGCATTGTTGGTCGGGTCGACGTTTGCTAAGTCACTTGCGTTTTCATTGGATCGCCCAGCGCTTGGGATTCACCATATGGAAGGGCATCTGTTGGCTCCTTTGATGGAAACTCCTGACCTTCCGACGCCTTTCGTCGCCTTGTTGGTGAGCGGAGGGCATTCGCAGTTGATTTTGGTTCGAGGGATTGGTGATTACGAATTATTGGGTACGACACTTGATGATGCCGCAGGGGAGGCTTTTGACAAGACTGCGAAACTGCTTGAATTGGGTTATCCAGGCGGTCCTAACATTGCGGCTTTGGCTGATCATGGTGATGCAGCTCGATTTCGTTTCGCGCGCCCGATGACTGATCGCCCCGGGTGTGATTTTAGCTTTTCAGGATTAAAGACTCAGGTACTGACAGAAGCGCGCCGTCTGGTGAAATCTGAGCAGCTGGATGAACAAGCAAAAGCTGATTTGGCAGCGAGTTTCCAGCAGGCAGTTGTTGATACGCTGGTGATCAAGTGTGAACGAGCAATTGCTGAAACAGGTGCGCAAGCACTCGTGATGTCAGGTGGTGTGAGTGCCAATCGATTACTTCGCCAATCGTTGAAGTCACTTGAGTCCACGGGAATTCAGGTAGCCTATCCGGCGCCTGAATTTTGCACAGATAACGGCGCGATGATTGCCTTTGCAGGCTTGATGCGATTAAGTCATGGTCAGAAAGATTCTTCGCTTGCGATGACGATCCGTCCGCGCTGGCCATTAAGTGAACTACCTAAGGTGTCGTAATGGATACGATGTATGTTTCAAGACTCCCGCTTCTCTCACTGATTGGGGTGTACTTGCATGAGAAAGAAAATCCGCAGCCTCTTTATCTCGATTTAGCAATCAAGATATCGCTGTCAGAGGCAGCCGAATCTGATGATCTCGAAGATACCCTCGACTATGCTGCGCTGTGTCATGATATTCAGGCAGCAGCGGCGCGAGAACACTGCAATCTGATCGAACGACGTTTAACCGATCTTCTGGAGATTGTGTTGTGGGATGACCGAGTGGTCGAAGTCACGGGAAGGCTTTATAAACCCGGAGCAGTGCCTGGTGCGGAGATTTCGGTCGAGAGAACGCTCAAGCGCTCAGCATAGATCGCATCGCCAAGCGCTTTTCCGCTTAGTCCTTGTTCGCTCAATTTCTCTACAG